>NZ_JBBMFC010000008.1:0-120584 GCF_040096225.1 Hominiventricola aquisgranensis
TCGGTCGCAGGATGTACCAGCCTTTACTATGTACATAAAATGGCTGCATGCTTACCTCGCCCTTTGTATCGTTGGTGCTGGATGTCTGCTTCTGATCTCCGACAGATCCGCCGGATAACTTTCCGCGCTCATTGATTCGCGCGGATCCAATCATAATTGTTGCCATATAGTTCTCCTTTCTTGCGACATCGCAAAAGGGGGCAGCTCATGCCGCCCCACAATTTAATTACTGTTTGCTATATTTTGACCTCTGCCAAATCTCCGTAACTCTTTCCCAGCCACCAGTCGCTACCAAATACACAATAAAGGCTGCGATAAATGACGCAAAAATGTAGTACCACTCAATTACAATATTATAATACTGGCAGGCGATCACCACCGCCACTGGGCACAAGATAAGCGACACACAAAGAGCCACTACGCTGGTCGGGATCTTTGTCACCCAAGGCAGGTCCTTAATCACCTGTGTGATACAGGACACCAGGAATGCTGCTACTCCTACGGCCATCAGTGCATAAGTTACATTCTGCATTAAAAGTTCCATGTTCATATTCTAGTCCTCCTCATAATCTTCAATTACTGTTTCTACACCATATTCAATAGCGCATGTATGTTCCACTCTACAGCCCCTGTACTCTGGCCATCCTTTGCAAAAGAAAGCCACATCTGCTGTAGCCAGCAGTTCCAGTGATTTTCCAAGGTAATACAATCCTTTGGTCTTTACCTCCGGTGCTCCCTGGAAGAATGAATCAACCAGCTCCACCTTTTCTCTCAGCTGCTTTTCTGCTTTCTCGATTGCTTTCTGACGCTCTGCCAGAATTTCCTCATCTGTTTTGTCCTTCATTGGCTGACTAATAAATAATTTTTTCATGATATTTCCTCCCTATTCTGCAAAAATCCAGTCTTCTGCAAGCATGTCCGCCTGAGATGCTAACCATCCAATACAGATTGTGTTCTGTGCTGTCTTCATGCAAATTGAATTAATACACTTAAACTCTCCATTGTTTGAGAGACACTTTGTAAGATCCTCGCCGTCTGCCAGAAACAGATACATGCCCTTTCCATTCCATCCCTTACGTGCAACCTTCATTCCACGCTTTAAGTATTTGATTGCTTCTCCAAATGAGAATGTCGCTTCTCCTCCAAGTAGCGGACAATTCACTGCATCTGCAATCTGCCACTCGTCAGACTGCATATTCATCAGGGTGTACTCAACACGCTGTGTTTCTCTGATATCCAGCAGATCTTCCTGGTCGGCATCTTTTTTCCGGCACTGCATCATAACTGTTTTCTTTTCTTCATCCCAGCACCAATATCCTCCCCATGACGGGAGTTTTACTCCCCTTCCTTCTTTCATCGTTTTGAATGCTTCTGAAAATTTCATGATATTTATCCTCCTCTATACAAGTGCATGAACTGCCTGCTCCTGCAGGAAGTCCTTCTGCTCATGTTTGATCTTCTTCGCATAGTCAAGAGCTGCATGCATATCCCCGTTGCAATGTGCATCCGGGATTCTGGCTACTGCTTCCGCTGTGGCTTCTCCCAATGCTATGCTTGCATTGATTCCTTTGACTAACAACAGCTCCTGCTTCTCTCTCGCTTTTTCTTTTGCGTCCATACGGGCTTCAAAGCGGCGGATCATCAATGCTACCAATGCTGACGGGATACCAGCTGCAAGAATGATCGTCCAAATCTGAGATGTATCCAACTTTATCAACTCCTTTCGGGCATAATAAAAGCCCCCAGTCTGGGAGCCTAGAAACATCATATTTAATTGGTCGGTGCTCTGATCATAATAGCCTCCTTTCTTAAAACATTCCAGTGAACTAACTGAGAAGATGACATCTGTAATTGGATTTCCTGATTATTCAAATTCCGAAATTTTGATCACAAATAAAAAAGGGAGTGGTACGATCGCAGAAAATGGTTGGCTTGCAATCAACGAATCAGGTGCTTCATCTGAAGTATCAGTAAAAATAAATAACAAAATTACATATAGTGTCAGATTAGCCAATTCTTTGATGATTCCGGTTTCATCTGGTGATACATGGGAAGTTGCATATTTTACAGCAAATTACTATTTATGGTTTATTCAAAATAAAACAATCTAAAATTTTATTCCAATAATTTTTACTGGAATTGCATAGCTATTATTTGCAGCTACTTGAGTATGCGAATTGCTGTATCCTATATCAAATTTAATTCCAGATTGTGTGATTATAAATTTTCGGTAATACAATCTAACATAATATTCGGTTGATTTTACCTCTGAAAACGTCTCAGTAAGATTGTTTTCTTTATTAAAAATATTCAAAAAGAAATTAAAATAATTATGTGTGTTATTATAAACCGAATGGCATATTCCTATCATGTCGAAATCTGATATGTTATCAATCTGAATTTCTTGAGCAACGAATGGTGTTAAATTTGTAGTACTATTCCATTCTGGATTAGTCCACAATACAACTAGCTTTTTAGCTGCATCTTCCATCTTCTCAGTTAGTTCATTGCACTGTTTTTTAGCCTCCGCTATTTCACCCAAAATATTGGTTCTCTCAACCTGGCTCTCATCCCACTCACCAGGCTCATGATCTACCTTAAACCGCCATGTTTTATTGTCATAGATTACGATGTCTCCGATCACATATTTCTGATCCGGCTTAAATCCATCGTTATCATCAGCTATAATTTTTCCGGTGGCATTGACTGTCTTCGTTATGGCATTCACATCTTTCGCCCCGAATTTATCGCCGCCATTTTCGTACTCTGTCATATCGACCGGAGATACTGTTCCATCACCGTTGTCAAGCATTTTGTATTTCCGCAAACCAGCAAATACCGCGTCCTTATAATCTTCCTTCAATGCCATCAAAAATCTCCTCCATTCAGTGTAAATTCCAGTGTTTTTCGTCCATTCGCTGTACCTGTCAGGTATTCGTGCAGTTTCAGACAGGCGGATTCAATCCGATTCAATTCTTCTGATCCAATAAATACTTTATTGGCTTCATACATCCTCTTTTCGCCGATAGCAAGTCCACAGGTCCCGTTATTTATCGCATCCAGGTTGTCCTCAAACAGATCTATCTCGTCTGCATAAAAAGATATATCCGCATAGGTTTTATCTGCTCCCATCTCAGCAAACAGAAATTCTGGCCATGCGGATATTGCTATCTCATGCAGTGCATCAAGATTTCCTTTAATCCGGTTGTAATCTTCAACATTAAAATAATCTCCCGGTGCCCATGTTGTTTTTGGTGTCTGCCACATCACTCTACCCTCCTCGCTTTAATCGTTCCAGACAGAGCTCCGTTATAAGTCAACTGGTGCTCCGAGATCCTGACCTGCATATTCTCCACATACTTGTTCTCCAGAAAAATCAGATCATTTGCATCGATCCTGGCTTCACCCCGGTATGACAACTCATATTCCCGGTCTGCCTGCAGATAATCACCGATCCAGTCCGCCAGATCCGCCGCGTGGATCAGCTCCGACACGAGCGGGTTGCTCCATGTTTCCAGCGTACCTGTGGTATGTAGCTGTCTGGTGACTTTTGTATAAGACAAAATATACTCGCGCCCCATGACCACCGCCTCAAGCTCCACAGGCTCCGTAATGCCTGTAATCTCCACTGTTGCATAATAATTACTGCTGTCAATGATTCGGATGCTCTGACCGGCTTCTGGCTCCACAATGGAGCATGACAGACCATAGGATGCATTGGAAAAATAAAAGGTGTACTGATTGTCCGCCGAAGAAATGGATATCTTCTCTCTGGCCAGTTCCACATCAGCCACCTGTCCCTCTCCGTACAGTGTCCGCATGATCTGCAGTTCTTTGACCTTCTGCAGCTGTTTTCCCTTCGGAGTCTTCATCAGATTGGCATAGGTCAGCTCATAGTCTGTACTATCGCCAAAAGTAATATTGTCCAGGATCACAGGACTATACGACTTTCCACCCTGGAATTCTATCTGCAGTCTGTCCCATTCTGGAAATTCCCGACTTATGGTCGTTACTCTTTCGGCATCCACTGCCAGCTCTTCCTGCAATACATCTACCAGATACATGGTCAGTTTTACTTTTCCCGGATACAACCGGCCGAAGCTCAGCTGCATGCCAAAGCATTTATATGCAGCCTCTGCAGATATTTCTATCTGAGGATTCGCGGCAAAATTTCCGGATGCATCTGTGATTGCAGCTGAGACATATCCAGTCTCCAAATATTGCACTCCATCCTGCTCCCGGGGAAGGAAAAACATATTGCTGTCTACCCGTGTATACTCCGGCGCCGAAATTGCATACTCCGATTTATCCCCGCTGGTCAAAATCTTTTCCGGCTGTGAATAATAAGCTGCATCCTCCGTCTGTACCGTCATATCCGGTGCAAAGCTGGACTTCATGTAGATGTTTCCATTCCTTCCCTGGGTAATAATGCATCGGCCGGCATTGGCAATCAGCTGCAGAGCTTCTTTGTGTTTTACCACTGGCATCGGATTATAGACTCGTACATTTTTCAGATACGGATCCAACCAGTATGTCCTTAGATCGATGCCTGCATCCGCAAATACATCAACCGCCAGGTCATACAATGTGATTCCATCCGACCTATACATACCTCTGTAATAGGTACCAGTCATATTGTCAAAACGATCTGTGGCCGAAAATGACATTTCTTCATCGTCCACGGACCACTCTGTCAACTGCAAGGCTATGCCGGGCAGCCACTCAATGGATCCGTCTTTCAACTCCTGACCGTATAACGCTTCAATCTCCTGTCCAGCCTGCAGATAATTGACCGCACTGGCTGTATTTTCGATATCCCACTTCCGATCCTTGTTCGTCACCGTTGCCGTGAAATCCAGTGTTGGAAGCTCCTCGCTGATGGGACTCACATATTCCTTCTTGGTTGCTGTCTTGATCTCCCGGCTGGAAAAATAAATGCCTGCTCCCATGATGATCTGGTGGATCCGGAGCTTATTCTGTCCCTGCAACATCTTGGATGGTTTGATCAACAGATAGGTCACTCCCTCAAACACTTCATCTGTTGTCCATCTGCTCTCTGCATTTCCAGTAATATGCATAGCCTGATGATCTGATTCAACCACAAAATCAACCGGATACATCTCTCCAAAATCAACAGTTAATCCTTTCAGATCATAAGCCACTGGAAAATCTATCCTGATTGTCCCAAGAATCTCATGTGTAACTATTCCCTGGTTGAGCACTGCCATCTCCTTCTCCCGCGGCAGAAAAAACATCTGACTGTCAACCTTCGTATAATTCTGATCACAAGCTACATATAACTCTGAAGGATCAACAGTATAGTTGTTCAGTGGCTTTGTAAGTTCTGAATAATATTCATATCCATCTCCTGTCACCGTAGCCGTGGACTGAGCTTCCTGGTTGACTACTCCGATGGAGATCCGCATATGACTTACCTGATCAATATATTTTTGTGCTTTGACTTTCTTATATTTCTGGCTTGCACTCTTCATCTACCGCTCCCCGCAATCTATCAGATTAACCTTGCAGTTTTTGTATACCGTCGGAAGACCCGTAACTGGATCCTCCGCTGCAATATTCGCCGTACGGTTTCCCGGATACATCCGTTCCGTCTTCCATCCGCCATTTACCATATCCGGGAACTTCACAACCACCACAAATTCGTTGAACTCCTGCATGATCGCATTCCACTCTGCTGCATCCAGCATGGTCCAAACCAGACCATCGATCTTATCCTGATCACGCCCGATTCGTTGCCCTACAAACTCTCCCAGAGCGTTCCTGCCGTCAGACACATTTGTAGCCACTGTAAGACCGGGACCGATATCATAGTTCTTATAGGGATGTCCATTGATAAATATCATATGCTGCCTCCTATCCCCGCAGCGGATAACCGCTCCGGTCTTCCAACTGTTTCAGCTTATTCTTAATATCACGGATATCGATATTCACCGTCAGATCCAATGCCTGGATCACCTCAATGATCCGTTTCAGCAGATCAATCATCATCAGTAAATACTGGTCCGTCATATTCTGATTTGATGCCATCGCAACAGCCCGATCCACCATAGCCTGCATCTTATCCTCCGGTGCCACGATCTCGCCCTGATGCCGATTATCACCGATCATGGCCAGCTGTGGTGTATTGGCACGTACAAAACCACCCTGCGCCAGACGCGGAATAGATACTTCTGAACTATGCGGAATATGGAGTCCAAAGGACTTACCGCCCAGTCCACCAGGTGCCCAGTCAGGGATGTCAAAATGCAGATTATTAAGGGCATCAACCATCTTGTTGATCGCACGGACTACTCCGTTCGCCATCGATTCCACCCCGGAAAGAATCGCGTTTATCGTCGATTTGATAGCCGCCCACATATCGTTAAAGATCTGCGACGTGGTATTTTTCACGGATGTCCAGGTATTGTTCCAGCTGTTCTGGATTTTACCGATCACGGTATCAATTCCGGTCTGAATTGCACGAATAATAGTTAATATAGAACTTTTAATAGCATTCCATATTTTTGAAGTAGCCTCTTCAAGTCGTGCCCAACCATCTCTCAATCGCTCCAGCGTATCCAGCAACAACAAAATCATGTTCATGATCACTAATACAGCTACAGAAATAATTTCTGTAATAGCGTGAATTATCGGAGAAATCACAGAATCATAAGCGACTTCTATAGCGTCTACAAAATTAGTAATCAAATCTTTGACTATGCTGATAGATGGCTGGATAAAATCAAGTAATTCCTGAAGAACCTGCTTAATTGTATCTTTGTTATCAATAATTGGCTGTGTTAATAGATTTAATATATCCCGTCCGAATTTTGCAAGAAGTTCCTTCAACGTCAATATTGGATTAACAAATATTGCAATCAAATCTGCCGTAATCTGTTTCGCCGAATCACTACGAAATACAGAAAATATTTCTGACACTGCTTCAGCATAATTTCCAGAAATCTCAGCCATATCGCCCCGAATGTCGAACATAGAAATCAAATGTTGTTTAAGACGATTACTATTTTGCTGAAGATATAACTCTATTCCACCAAGAACATTGTCAGCTATCGTGGCGCCAATGCTCGCCGCCGAACCAGCTGTCTTGCCAAGGTTATAAGCAACAGAATCAGCAAATTTGTTTGCAGCCGTCTGAACCTCTGGATCCAGGAATATATTCTTCAGGCTTTTCTTGATGCCTCCCAGCTCACTCTTGATCGACTGAAATACACTGGTATCACCAAAACCGTCCCAGAAGCCCTTAGTGGCCAAAGCTGCCAGTTCTTTCATTCGATCAATCAGAGCCTGCATCTTACTGTCAGTCTCATCCAGCACGGAGGTATCCGCCAGGGAACCCATGTCGAAGCTGTCTGAGCTGTATCCGCCGCCAGATCCGGAGCCGGAAGAGGAATCTGTGGACTGATCAATGATATTCAGCTCATCGATTCCTGTCGTAATGCCCTTGAGCTCCTTTGCAGTCTTCTTTGCCGCATCTCCGACACCACTGGTGGCATTCTCCGCCTTACCGGCTGCCGCTGCCACATCAGCCATTCCGGATGCAGCACCACTGGAACCTTTCTTCCCACTTAATAGCTCCGTGAATGACTTAAATGCATTTGCCAGAGTCATCAGCTTACCAATGATCATGTTGATCACTTTAATCACCGGCGACAACACATTGATCAAGCCCTGACCGATCGTGGCTTTTAAGCTGTCAAACTGTAGCTTCAGGATGCGTACCTGGTTCGCCCATCCATCAGACGTCCGTGAGAAGTCCCCAACTGCAGATGTCAGCTGATCCTGCACAAACTGGTACCGGAGTGCAACCTTTTCCATCTCAGACATCTTTGCTGTGGTCTTTCCAAAGCCGTTGGCCATCGCGTAGCTGTCCAGAGCTGTCTGGGTCATGACCACTCCGAGGTCCTTCAGGCTCTCTGTCTCACCGGTAAACACCGATTTCAGCTTGGTATATGCTTCGTCCTGACTGATGTTGTAAAAAGATGCCACGTCTCCAGCCAGACCAGTCAGAGTCGTAGACATATCATATGCCTGCTTCTCGCCAAACCCGAAGGCCTTTGACATAGCGCCAAACGTTCCCGTAAACTTCTTGGTCATCGTCTCAGACAGACCAAACTGTGCTGCAGCATTCTTCGCAAATCCGTCAATCTGCTTATTCATATGTGGGAATACTACATCCACCACATTCTGAACTTCTGCCAGATCTGATCCAAGATCAATGCACTCTTTGCCGAAATCAGCCAGCTTCTTTACCGTAAAAGCTGCAGCCAGAATTTTTCCTGTTTTTTTGGCCAGACTCTGTATTCCAACCAGCTGCTTATCAAATCCGTTTTTATTTATTACCAGGTCAAGGCCAATCTGACCTACACTTTCCGCTGCCATATACTTCACCTGCCCTTTTTATAAGACAGGCACATCGGCACAGCGTCTTAGATTCTTAACTCAAATACTTTTCTACATTCCTTATTTTTACACTTAAAAAATACACCTTTACAGACTGCATCCGCAGATCTATTTGCATTGACCGGATGGCCACAATATGGACACCGGACTTTCTCTTTTTCTGTGTCCATATCAACCTCCTGCCATTGCGGCCATCATACGTTCCAGATCAGCCATCTGCTCCGCAAAGTTCTCTGCAGTAATCTTCTTTGCTGAGGAATCTCTCCACTCATTGCGGATCCGCTTCTGCTCCGGACTAAAGTGCTTCAGGATGTTCTCATCATTTTCTGACCGGATCGCTACGATCCGCCCCAGAGCAGTCTCCGGAGAAAGTCCTGCAAGTAAAGCCTTAAATTCATCCCAGGAGACTGTCTCAAATTCTTTTGTCCGGATTCTCAACCCGTACTGTGACAGGAAACTGGACACGATCAAATCCCAGTCTTCAAAAAGATCATAGTACGGGTCACTGCTCCCCCTGGTCAGTTTCCTCACCAGTAACAAGACTTATAGCCGCTTTGATTATCGTTACCAGGTCATCAAAACATAACTTCATCTTCTCGATTTCTTTTCTATCTTTATCTGGAAAGATCAGATTATATATCGCTGCAACTTCTTTCGGACCCGGATCATCCGCTGCCAGATTCATGATTCGAAGTACAGTCGGAGCGTCTGCATTGACCTCCAGCTCCTTTCCTTTGATCACAATGAACGGATTACCATCAAAGGTCAGCTTGTCCGTAATATCTACTTTTCTTGCCATATCTCTGTTCTCCTATTCTGCCGGTGTAAAGGTCGGTTTTCCATAAACGGTTGCCTCAAACTCCAAAGTATCTACATTGGTAGAATCACCGCCACCCGGAGTTGTTACGTTGATCACAACATCACTGGAAAGCTTTGCTCCAGAAACCATAGTCCACTCAAATTTGGTCATAACATCCTGACCAAACTTCCAGGCAAGACCCGCAATGTAATCATTTCCTACATCTCCGACAGATCTTTTACCTTTGAAGGAGAAACTCAATTTTTTACCGGTCATGGCGGATTTTGCCCAGCCACCGGCATCCATTGCGTACCATTCTTCTACTGTTCCATCAATAGACGGAGAAAAATTCTCCAAATCCTTCGGCATCGCCATATCGCCGTCTACGCTGTCCATTCCTTTTGTACCAAACTTAAATACATTGTTATGTACCGGGTACACTTTTCCTGCTGTTTCAGCCATTCTTCATTCCTCACTTTCTCTGATAAATAAAATCCAGCCAGATCACATATTCATATACCCCGTTATCATCCGTTCCCACGTCCTGCGGTTCAGGAACCATCAGGCGGATGTAATTGATAGGGGTATCTCCTATGTCCAGGCTGGATACATTTCTGATAGTTTCAAATAACTTATATGCTGCCGCTTCGCTCTCCGGCTTGCTGCGATTCCAGTGGACCAGCAGTGAGATCGGACGCACATCGTAACTGGTATAGTCCAACCCGCCAAGTGCAATGTTCGGCGGACCAGAAGAGCTGCGGCTGTATACACCGATGGACTTCTGCTGTTTATTATCCAACTTACCCATATAGACATGCTCATCCTCGGCAATTCCAAGAGATGCAATCCATTCACGGATGTCTGTGGTCTTCAGCATCACACACCACTCTCCTTCTTGTAAAATCTCTTAAATGCATTCGGGGCAAAGTCTGCTTCACTTCCACCCGGCAGCCAATCATCCAGCCATTTTCCTTTTGCGTTCGGATTTTCACCCTTCTGGAATCTATATTCTGGATGATAATAAAGCCGTCTGGCATAAGGTGTGGCAGAAACCAAAGACACCTTCCCACTGGACGAATTGCTATCATCCACAAAGGTTGCATCTTCTTCCAGATGGCCAGTATCAAACGGCATTACCTGCGCCTGCACAACTTCCGTATGCAGTGCCTCCGCCGTCTGCTCCAACGCCCTCACTGCTGCCTTGGACAGCTCATTGATCCGCGCCATATTCAGCTTTACCGTTGATTTCACCTGCATCAGACCACCTCTAGACTGCAGTAATTCACCGATCCATCTGGGTTCCGGTTTTTACAGCCCTGCTCGATCCGCCGTTCCTGCCCAAATACGGTCAGTGTGCCTCCACTCAAGGATGGCAGATCCGGAGCAATGTCTCCGGGGAACATAGCTGTGCCGGTGACCTGCACCAGCTTCTTTTCTGCAGTCAGGATCGTCTTTGTCTTGTCCTGGAAGTTGCACATCAAATCTGCATCAAATGTGTACTCTGGTTCTCCCAGTTTATTCAACTTCTCAGATTCCAGATGTACGTGCACAGGAGTTCTGCAAAACCGCTTTGAAATCAAACATGGATATCTCATATCCTCACCTCGCTAACCGGCAGCACAAGCCTGTCTGACACAGCAGGGCATATGTATCAGCTTTCATGGCAACACCTTTCCCGACGATCACATTCCAGGATCCGCCGAACTGCATTGCCACACCGTTGATACTGTAATTCTGCAATACTGTGTCGATCATATCCGCATTTTCATACTCGAAATCCACCTGCTGGCACACAACCTCTTGGATAAGTTCCTGCTGGAACCCGGTCAGTGTGGAAAATCCCCGACCTACGATCCGATTGTAGGTCAGGGAATCAATGTGCCTGCATGCTTTACGCAGTGCCTTCTGAAGCTCTTCTTCCGGGACTGTGGATCCTCCATAGACAGTCAGGTAATAATCTGGTGATACATACGGTTCGTATGCCATCACTCCACCGCTTTCTTTCTGGTTGCAGCTTTGCCTGCAGGTTCTACTGCAGGTTCTTTCTCCTGGGTCTTCAATTCAGCAATTTTGGCTCTGAGCTCCTCATTTTCTTTCTTGAGTGCCATATAATCTTCATATGCCACGGTCTTTCCGGCACCATATGCGATCACATTTCCATCATCACCGTAAATATCATACCCGGCAATCTGATAAGCCGCCATCTGCCCCTCATCAATGCTATATACTTTATTATCCTTTTCAGCTGTCATGACCATTCACCTACCCTTCCGCTTCTGCATTGATTGCAATGCCACATGCTTTATTCTGGATCAGGAACGTATCTGTGTAATAACGGTTCTGATATACATACTTATCAGCAGTTCTGGAGTCCGTTCCCGGAGTGAACAGCTTCATATACGCATATTTATCACGGGAAATTACACAGGACGGATGAAGCAGCATTGCATTCACCTGTTTTGCAGCAGCGGCCGGAGTACAGCCGTTTGTAAAATCATACTTGGTCTTAAAACGGGCAGACGGTACCGTCTTGATCTGCACATCATCCAGACCATGCACACGTCTGTCGATCACACCAGCTGCTCCGACAGACATGGTTCTGGTAATCCCATCTGCACTCTTCAATAACTTGTTGATTGCAGAGGTCACGTAGAAAATACGTCCTTCCTGCGGTACAGACAGGTCATCCATTTTGGACATCTGTTCGTCGAACCACTCCAGGATATTTGCAGCAGTCAGAGCCGTGGTATCAACCACTGCTCCATCAGATGCATAGGTCTTTGCTTCTGCATACAGCTTGGAAAAACGGTAGCTATCCTTCTCCGGGATCGCCTGCTCTGTCTCAAAGGTGTTCTGGATGTTCGCCACTTCCAGGACAAGGTTGGTCTCGTCGATATCCATCGGATCAATCGCAAACTCGATATCTCTATCGTGAGCGAGCTTTTTCGGCTCCCAGTCGTTGGTAATGGTCCCTGCATTGAATCCCATACCGCTACGGCTATGATCCTTGTAGCCGGATACTGTGATCTTCGGGATCTTGATTGTCTGAGCATTCAAAAACTTGATGCCCTGGTTAGAAAGAGTCAGCTCATTGGAAATAAGCTCTCTTGCATATTTCTGTGCCAGTTCTCTCTCAAATACTTCTGCATAACTATATACTGCCATTTTTTATTTCTCCTTTTATTTTTTGTTGCCGAAGATAGATGCCAGCTGATCTTCCTGGCTCGGCTGCGGATTGGATGATCCTCCAGGATTACCAACCTGGATAAATCCTGCCCCTCCTGCAGTCTGAGGTTTCAGAGCCGGTACATCCTCCAGCACTTTCTTCAGCGCATTGTTTACAGTTTCATTGTTGATCTTTCCATCCTGCCCTATCGCCTGACTAAAATCTGCCAGTTTCAGGATATACGGGATGCTCTTTGCATCAATTCCAAGTGCTACGGCCTCCAGTGTTGCAGCTGCCTGGATCTGAGCCTGCTGAGCAGCAGCCTGTGCCTGAGTCATCTGTGTCTGCAACGCTCCAACATCCGGAGTATTGGCGGCTTTCTGCTGCTTAAAAGCAGCGATTGCCTGCTCCATCTCTTCCTGGCTGAGCCCCTGCTGTTTGAAATATCCTTTCAGCAGACTATCCTCTGTAGCTGCCTGTTTACCGGAAATCAACTGAGCCAATTTGTCATAATCAATCTCCACAGGTGCTGGTGTCGGTGTAGGATTCGGTGCCGGACTTGGTGCTGGTGTCGGTGCAGGTGCTGGATCTGCATACATCTGCAGATTCATTGCTTTCAGATTTTTCATGATTTTTAGTCTCCTTCCACAGTTTTAAGAGTGTCTCTCTATAACAGTTTTATGGGTGTCTCCCAAACAGTTCATTCAGTGTGTCTCACCGTAGTTTTGTGCCTTCGGGCATAAAAACAGCACCCAGGACTTGCCTGCGTGCGTCAGCTGCTGTTTCACGGACAGCTCCGAGATAGCTGGATCACCGCCTTTCTACGGATATCCGTCTGCCATTGAACATGATCGTGTCACCGATCTGTGCCACATCGTCACCTTTTACTCTCACCCCTTTCACTTCTGCATGACCATCTCTAGTCCGGTACAGGATTGTTGCTATGCCCTTCTCGATGCGTTCTGCCAGCCATGATGGTGCCAGGATATCCGCATCTTTTGTTACCGTGTAATACTCATTCTTCATAAATAATGTCTAAGCCATAAGCAACTGCTGTTTCATGCTCCAGCCGGCAGCCTCTGGCTTTCTCCCAGCCTTTACAAAAATACGCTGCGTGACACAGACTCATATTTTCCAGTGACTTTGCAAGGAAACATAGGGGAATCTGAACAACTCCACGTTTTTTCATATTTTCCTGGTTATACCATTCATCTGTAAAAAGAGTGTTTACGATCTCATACCCTTTTTCTTTCAGAATTCTGATTGCCCGTTCCCTTGTCTGAATGATCTCCTCATCCGTTTTTCCAGCCATCGGCTGTGATAACATTGCTTTCATAAGTTTTCCTCTCTTTCTTAAAAATGTGTATAAAAATACCACCGGCCTACTGACTGATGGTACTAAAATACTAAATTATGTTCGATGCCGTGTCTACAATTCCCTTGGCCAGATCTGATGCTTTTCTCATCAGACTGTTTTCTTCCAGATATTCCAACCCTTTTAAGGTTAATTCTGGTCTTGTAAGTGCCACTCTTGGGTACCCACATTCCAATGCATTCCACGTTTCACCGCCAGATATATATCCCTCTTTCAAAAGCATTGCCATAAGCCTGCTCCATTTAGGATCAGATAACCCTAATGCTTCTGCAGAAATACTGTTTTGATCAAATTCTTCTAAATCCATTGATTTCTGTAAGATACGAAGAATCCTGTAAATGATGCTAAAGTCTTCCATCTTTCACCTCCCCTAATAGTCTGCCTCCGGGTCATATTCTTCACCAAATAATTCCCACATCGTTTTATTTTCAGTAATACATCTTTCTATGATATCTGGCCATTCTTTAGGTGGCAATGACCAAGCTTCTGTCATCAATCCATTATCTTCTGGGAAATGTTCCTGATATTTTCGGATTGCTTCATCTATTTTTTTGTCCAATTCTTTTTCCTGTTCCGTAGGTTCTTTCATATTTTCCCTCCGGAAAAATTCTGGCACTACGTAAGTCATACAAGTTCCTCCATCATATCCTCGAACATCTTATAGGCTTTAGGAAAAGTCTCTTTAAGGATATCCATTTTCTTGGAATCCTGTCTACACACAGCTTCAAAGAAATGTGCAAAAGCTTCTTTTCCTAATCGATCAGGCTTATTCCAGTAAGTAACATTCTGATGGTAATATTTTCCAACACACTGATTTTTACTCATAGCACCAAACAAATCTGATACTGAATGGAACTCTGGAGCTCGCACCTTATTCCCAATATCCGCATAAGCCTCTTTCTGGCTACAATTATACAACTTCTGGTACCCAGTTACAAGATTTTCAAAATCCTCTTCGAGTGCCTCTTTGAATTCAGGGCGCTGAGACATTCTTCCTGACAACCTATCAACTCGATGCCCCAGTTCATGAAATACACCTGTCCATTGTCCTCTCTCATCCACAGAATCACTTTTTAGATCAGCTCGTATTCCTTTTTTACTTTCGCGGTTTTTAGTAAAAACAGATTCATTTATGATAACTATATCGTCCTTATTATCGTATATAAATTGACGTATATTATCAGGCGCATTTTCTATACTGCTTAAAATGGAGTCTTTGTATTTTGAATTTATCTCAAAAATGCTCACCGGTTCATGATCTGATAACCTATCCAGTACCTTTTTCACATGTCTTAGTCTATCAGCCTCATCTCCCCACTCAGAAGCTTTTCTGTCATAGTCTTCCTTATTCTCCGGATCCAGCGAATACTTGGCCAGACGATCATACTTCTCCATCTGACGCTGTGCGTACTGCTGTCTGGCTTCCTGTTTCGCCTGTAGACCAACTTTCTTTAGTTCTGCTTCCGTCCAGGTATCATCGGCCGTGGAAATGCCCGGAAAATATGTAGTGTGGCTGTCCTTGCACCGTGGATGATACAGACCCTTGCTGATGGCATAACTCATCAAAGGATATCGCTTCCCGGTCTCCGGATCTACACCATCACTCCTGCCACCGCTCCACACATCATCAATCAGAACCTTGCCTACAAATGGCAGACACTTCGGGCAGGGATTTCCACGCTTGGCCATGATGACTGTGGTAACGCCCCACTCCTGACGTTTCTCGCCCTCTCCCTGCAGGTATGCCCTTTTACTGGCTGTTCGTATCGCCATATCAGCATAGTCAGCCAGGGTGTGTCTTGCTCCATTGGCATACTCTACACAGTTCAGACCACGGGACAGCATATCTTTGGTAGCCATATCAACAGCTTTCTCGTAAGTGCCGGATCCAGTGTTCGCATACACCTGAGCATTGAAAATTGCCTTTCGGTAATCATCCTCTGCCTTTCTGAGCACCGCCGTCTCTGCTTTCTCCATGTCCTGCCGGGTCGCTTTGATCAGTACCTCCAATTTTCGGTCGTTCAGCTTAAAAAACTCAGCGATCATAGTCTGATGTGCAGGAGATTTATTTTTTCCATGAACTTTCCAGCCCTTCTTTATGGCCTGGAGTATCCGGATCTCCTGCTGCATATTTCCAGTCTGTCTCGCCTGTCTGATCAGCTCCTCAATCTGATTGTTGATATTCTTAAATTGCTTTCGATACTTCCTCTGATTATTGCGTTTATATTTTTCCAGAGCCTTCAGCTGCTCTGCCTGCCACATGGACCAGTTGTAGCCTTCCTCGGTCTCTTCTGCCCTGTGCCGATCCATATTCCGGATCATGGATGCCATCAACTCATTCTCGATACGCTGGAAGGCTTCGGCAAGATTGTATTCGTTACTCGCCATTTGTGATCACTCGTTTCTGCATATGCTCCGCAATTCTTGCACAACGCTTCCTGTTTTCGCAACGTATAATGTTCTGGCACTTTGGGAGTTCCCCGATACGGCAATACTCGTTTTGCTCCACCTCAGGAACAAAATCAGGACAATATTCGCAAAAATCCTGTAATAACAATGTAAAACCGGAAATCTCCACACAATCACCCCCTGTTAGCCAACACCCTGAATCCCCGTGCCTTAAATCCTCTGGTCAGTTTCTTCAGCTGCGACATGCTCTCACATTTATCACAACGCAGCTCCGCATAATCCTCCTTCTCAATCGCGTAGATTCCGAACGGTACCTGCTCACTGGCCACCTTCAGCAGCCCCTGGTACTCCTGTCGGCTCATTCTGTAAACGTTTTTGCCCACTGCCACCTGCATTTCCTTCACCTCCCAGATTGACGCCAAAAATACCAGCAGCCATATTGACTCCTGGTTCTTCTACTTTCGCTATCCCCTGCTCCGCTTTCAGGCGAGCTATTTCTTCCTGTTTCCACTCATCATCTCTGGAATCTCCGTACAGCTCTTCCACCTGTGCTTCCACGCTCATCAGAGCCACACCCGGCCGTGCCTTTGCCAGTGTCTCCACCTGGCTTTCAAAGGATGGGTTCGCATATTCTCCAAACGGGATATCCACCTTGACCTCTTCCACCGGCCTCTTCATCAGGATGTTATAAGCATTCAGTGCCGCACTGACCACTTCCGGAAGTGTCTCCTGAAGAGCCTCCACGATTGCATTTCTGGTATAAAGTGTGGTCTTCTCTTTTTCCCTCTGGGCTTCAGCATTGTCCAGCTTCTTCGTGTCGATACCAAGAGTACTGGGACTGATGATCCCCTGCAGGCACAGATCCAAAGCTGTAATGTAAGATGCCAAATAACTCTCATGGGGGATATCTGGCTGGTCTGTCTGGACTTTATTCTCTGCTTTTTCGGACATATCATTGTCCCCGGCAAAGTATCTGCAGTCAAATGGGTTAGGCTTAAGGATCTGCCCTGTCTGCGGATCTTTCGGCACCAAGCACTCAGGGATGTATGTTTTTGCTCTTCCGGCTCGGAGAGCATCCATCCACTGTGAAAAAACCTCATCAAACGCATCAAAACTGTCCAGTTTTCCGTCAAAGATAGAACCGCCGCGTCCCTCATACTTTGCTGATTCATACACCATGATTGGCACAGCCAGGATCGCATTCTTGTCAAATGTATAATCCTTCAGATTCTTTGTTACTTCCAAGCTACTCAGATCTACCTGCTGTTCTCCTCTGTACAGTTCATTCGTAATATAGCCGTAGCCATAGCATTCGTTCAGCACATACCGCTGTCCCCTGATATCATATGGTGTCTTAAAAATGACTTTCTGAGCTCGATCATGTTGCCGGATGATCTCCACTCGCTCTCCCGGGTACCATTCCAAGATCGGATACTCACTCACCTCGGTATCGATCGTCACTTTAAAAGCACCATCACCGATATACAGCACTTCCTTCAGCGCCTTTTCTATCTTCTTCCGGAATTTATTTTTCTTTTCGATTTCTGACCAGATCTGACCCTGCTTTTCATTATCAAAATCAAAATCATTCATATCGACCAGAGTAATTGCTGTCAGTGTCCGCACCATCAGTCCTGGCAGACCAGTATGAATCTTTCGCATCTCCATTCCCGGTGTAGACCTGCTGGCCCAGAATTTGTATTTATCCGCATATTCAAGAAGATTTCCGTACAACTGCTCCAGCTCGTTGCTGTCTCCACGGTACCAGATCCGATCTCTGATCGCATGAGTCTCAAAGTCCATCATTTCAGTGATCTGTATATTATACGGACTTGCCGGCTGAATCTGTAGCCAGCTTCTTACTCCTCTTCGTATATTGTCATTCATCTTTTCTAACCACCTCATTTCTCTTCCTCCTCAAATCCGATCAGGTTACGGTACGGAATCCATCCATACTGGTTCGCATTGATCGTATGGTCGTTCCGATCCTCAGGCTCATCCTTGTCCTCTTTCCAGCTATACTTATCAAGCTCAGCCAGATGCTCTGGACACTCGTCTACCACCAGATAACAGCCTTGCTGGATCCAGCCAAGCTGTAGCTTGATACGATCGATAATCTCCAGCTTTTTATAAGCATCCCAGAAGTTATACATGCAGCCTTTCAACCGCTTATACTTTTTCAGCTCTGTGATCGTAGCCTGATCCGCATTGTCCACGTAGACATCCTTGGCAAAGCCCCATGTCTTTCTGCACTGCTCCAGAAATGCTACCAGCTTCACTGCTGTATCACTTGGGGCGATGGGAACATCCAGATCTGCATTGTTATATACCTTTTCCGCCAATGTGATCAGGCGCCGGTCTGTTGTGATTCCCTGAAAGAGCATTGAGATCGTATCTGGTGACTTACTGGAATAGGCCGTATCTACTCCACAAGTAAACTTCTTCCAGCGGATTCGACCAGCTCTCACTTCTGCCTGCACCCATGCGGATGTCACTACCTGCTTCTTCCGGTCAAAGTTTGGAAACACCAGACCAGTTGCCTTACCCCGCAGCCCCAGGATCTTATCCTTCCAGATTTTTGTACCCTTCGGTGTGTTCTGGATGATCCGCTGCTTCTTTTCTTCCGGAAGGCCGGCATTATCGTCAAAAGAAAAGAACCAATGCACCCAGCTGGGCTTTGGTTCCTCTTTCAACTCATCTTTAATTTCCTGCGGAGTCTCCGACTCCCACTCTGGAAGCGGTCTGCTGCAGTTAATATATTCTTTGTACACATCCAGGCTTGGATCATCCGGATTCAGAGTCGCCATCAGGTAATCGCACCGCATGGACGCCTCACGGACAAAATCAATATCTGCAGTGTTGATCTCATCAATATACAGGCATCCATACTGACCGCCCAGAGCGTCTTTCCATTTCCGCTTATTGCCATAGCCAACTACGAAAATGATCTTGTCGCCGCCGGATGTATGGAACAGGATATGTGGCATCTTGTATTCTCCGGATCCGTTGCCCTTATATTCCACTAAGATTCCAAAATCATCCAGGATTCCCAGATCCTTGTTGATGATGTTCTTCTCCGCTGCTCCAGTATCATCTGCTGCCAGAATATGCAGCTTCTTTGGACTCTCAGCCACCTTGAGCATAAACTTGAACAGCCCTACTGTTGTCTTTCCGGCCGCCGTCGTGCCTTCCAGGAACTCTGCCGGAGCATCACATTGAAGAAAGGCTTTGTACTTGTCTGACAGTACCAGACGTTCAGCGCTCACTAGCCACCACCTCGCATCTGCTGCAGGATGTCGTCCAGCTTAGCCTTCTCATCATCCAGGCCGGAGACCTCAACCTTCTCCGTAAACAGTGAATATCTTTTTCCTAACAGTTCCGCTGCTTTCAGCCGATCTCTGGCACCTACCTGTTTCTCGACGATTCTGGCTTCACTGCAGCCATCCCCGATTCCTTCAACAACCACTGTTTCCTCTCTGATTTCACCTCTCAACACCGCCGTCAGATGCTCCATGACCTCTTGCACATTAGCAACCCTCTTTGACTGCAGTTCTTCCAGTCGTTCGTTGATGTACTGCTGAATCCGAGTATTTCCGAGTAACTTTCTGGCCGCTGCATCTGCGGAGCTGTTCTTCTTGCAGTTCGGATACGCTGCACGGTAAGCCCGGGTGGCATTTAGATCGATCAGGTACTCATCCGCAAATATCTTCTGTTTTTCAGTCATCCAGGCTCACCTCACTTTCATTTTAGGACAGAAAAAGAGCCACCCGAGTGGGTGACTCTCTTAACACAACAAAATAATTATCCCTTTGCGCCTCTCATTCCTAATAAGTTACTTAAAGCATCTTGTAAAATCCGTGAATAATTAACACCTATTTTATCAGCCTCCACGCTCATCCAATAGGGAATTGTACAATTTTTCTTTACAGCTTTGTTATCATTCTTTTTTCGATACTCTGAGAAATCAATATCTACCAATGTTACAATATCATCTTTTTCTGGTTCAATTTTTTTACTATACGGTTTCGGAATCTCCTTTCCATCATCTTGCATATCAATCCCCATTAAACCTATGGCGTCTCTTGCCATTTCCATTGAATCCGCGATAGTTTCGCCCTGAGTTCCTGTATCGAAATCCGGGATTCGTACGTAATACCACCCATCCTCAGTTTTTGAAATAAAGACTGGGTATGCTCCTTTCATTTTAGTTTCCTCCTTATTTGTTTGGCTCAAATCTATATTCTAATCTATGAGATATATAAAAATAAAGAATAGGGCACTGGGGTTTATTTCAACCCCAGCCTTTTGATAATGTCTTGTGCAAGACGCTCATTGATTTCTGAATGTCTTGGAATAGGTTCAACTTTTGAACCATCCGTATAGAGATCATGGCTCGCACCATTTCTCTTCAAAAACCACCCGTTCTGCTCAAGACGTTTCACTAAGTCCCGTCTTTTCATGCTAATACCTCATTTTCGAAATATTATCTTCGAGTTACGTCTATATTATACGTATAATATGCGTATTTGTCAATAACTTTATACGTATTTTATGCGTATTTTCATAACAAAACATCCTGCATTTCTACAGGATGTTTCAAAAAATGTGATGTAGGTAAGTAACAGTCTTCGCATCTACATGCCGGCGTACTGTCTCAGCCAAATCACCGCCGAAGCTCTGACACCTCAGCGGCGGATGATATGGGAAAAGATTAAATCATGCAACGCATCTGCAGTGATTTCAGTCTATACTATAGCATACGAAAACCGGACAAACCGGACAAATCGGACAAACTTTCAATTTTCATCAAAAAATCTCTGGTATTCTTTCCGAACACCTTCCTCCGTTGCCTTCCGTCCCATCTTCATAGCTACCTGACGCCACGTCAGCCCCTCAAAGTCCCGGTATCTGATGATCCGCTGCATCCTCACCGGAATCGTGTTAAGCCAGGCTTCCACCTGGCTCTTGATCTGTGCTGCAGCTGCTTTCCGCTCTTCCAGGATCAGCTCCTCCCGGTCAAGCTGTCCCGGATTCTCCAGTACGGAGTGGGCGATGCCCGCAACCTTAAAGCTCTTCGCGGCAAAAGGGAAGTCGCGCATGGACCCCTTCACAGCATCGACCACCACCGTCTTCCGGTTCTTGCGAAGCTGCCGGATCTGCTCCTCTGTCTCCTTCACCGCTTCGCAGGCATCTATGTATTGTTTGAGTATATCCTTGTCCATTGCTACCGCCTCCCTGTCATTATTGTTACTGTCTGTATGGTTTCGGCAAAGGCATCCAGGCATTCACAACTACCCCTACCGATGCATAGCTTACGTCCTCATCACCCGGATAAAATGCCCCGCCGCCATCCTCACCAACTTCATATCTCCCGATATCTGGTAGGGAAAAATTGTCAAATGAGATCAAAATATAATCACCCGTTTCCGGAAGCCGTTCTGTAATTGGGATCCAGAACTGTTTCGCCTGCGTACATACCTCTCTATGTTTCGGATTAGGGTTATATCTTGAAATAGCGCTCTTACATGCCAGTACCCCTTCCTCATATGCCTCCTCACGTTTGCCATAGGCTCTACTATATCCGCGCCTTACTTTCTTCAACAATTTGCTCAAGTCATATTGGATTGCATCATACTCTCTTTCTGTCATTATCTCACCCTCACATCCTTGTCATTTTTTCTGATACTCAGATCAAGCCCACATTCCTGTCTCAGGATCTCGATCTGATCTTCCCAAGTGCAGTAATCTTCATCCAAGCATTCTGCCTGAAAGTTAAAATCATGGATAAACCGGTTCAGCCTGGTCTTGCCGAATCCGAATTTTTCATGAAGTGTATATGCTACCAGGATTGTAAACGTATCGATTACGTTGTATTTGATATTCATAATACACTCGTCCATGGCTGCTCTGCTGACGGCACATGGAAGACCAGTGATGTTCCGCATCTTCAGATCTGCTTCAAGTCCATCGATGCCTTTTGCCTTGGCAATCCGGAGGGCCTGCGCCATGCCCTCCATTCGTGCCTGCTCTTCTTTATTCCGTGACATCTGTATCCTCCACATACCCGGCATAGTAACAGAACTCCCGGATCCATTCATCTGCACTGGCCTGGATCAGCTGCTCTGCTCTCATACGCTTCTTTGCCTTTGCCAGATCTCTCTTCAGCTGTATCTTTTCATCATTCAGGCGCTCGAGTTCCATATCGATGTCCATAAGCCTCTTTTCCCATTCCTTCTCCATCGCCGTTATCAGATCCAGCCTATCGGTCTTCTTAAGTCTGGAGAGGTATTCCCTCACGCTCTTCTTTGTTGCTGCATCAATTCCCTGTTCCATCAGCCGGAACAGCTTCCTGACTTTTGCTTTGGATGCCGGCAGGAACTCCGCCAGATCCACGGTCATGAAACCGTTTGGTGTTTTAATCTTTACTTTCATGCTTTCCCCTCCTTGATCGCCCGGATTCTGGCTTTCAGGCTCTCCATCACCCAGTTCTGTACATCATCCTTCTGCTCCAAAGCATACATAACGTCCTCATCCCGGGTACCCTTGCAGACCAGATGGTGGATGATCACCTTTTCCATCTGTCCCTGCCGGTGGAGACGCTTGTTTGCCTGGGTGTATAACTCATAGTTCCAGGTCAGGCCGAACCAGATCACATGGTTTCCTCCCTGCTGCAGGTTCAGGCCATAAGCACTGCTGGCCGGATGTGTCAGAAGAATATCGATCTTACGGTTGTTCCAGTCATCTTCATCCTGTGGGGTCTTCAACTCCCTGATCCGAAGCTTTGTCCCTTCCAGTGCCTTCAGGATCCGTTCCCTGTCATGCTTGTAGTTATAAAAGACCAGTGCCGGTTTCCCCTGTAGGGATTCGATCAGTTCCAGGAATGCCTCGATCTTGCAGTTATGGATCTCATGTACCTGTCTGTCATCGTCATACAGTGCCCCATTTGCAAGCTGCAGAAGTTTGTTGCTGAGTGCTGCAGCACTGGTCACGCTGATCTCTTCCTCGTCTTCCGGGATCTGAAGCACCATTTCCCTCTCCAGTTCCTGGTATGCTTTCAGGGCTTTCGGGTCAAGTACCACCGGAACCTCGTGATAGGTGATGTCTGGAAGTTGCAGATAATCCTCTGCCTTCATGCTGATGCAGATATCAGATATCCGGTTCAGGATCGCCTGATCAGTCCCTGGCTTGGCTTCGTAGCTGTACACCATGCCGTCAGCTCCGCGCTTGTCCGGCTGGAAGTATCTCTCCCGGAACTGGGTATATCTCTTTCCCAGACGCTCGCCGCCATCCAGCAGGAAGATCTGCGCCCATAAGTCATCCAGTCCGTTCGGTGACGGTGTACCCGTCAGCTCCACCATCCGGTCAATGTGACTCCCCATACTCGCCAGGGCTTTAAAGCGTTTTGCCTTATGGCTCTTAAAACTACTGGACTCATCCACGACCACCATGTCGAACGGCCAGTCATTCTTGTAATAATCTACCAGCCACACCACATTCTCCCGGTTGATGATGTAGATGTCCGCCGGAGTGTTCAGTGCCCTGACCCTTTTCGTCTGGCTTCCCAGTACTGGGGACACCCGCAGCATCTTTGTGTGCTCCCACTTGTCCTTTTCTCTCGTCCAGGTTCCCTCAGCTACCTTCTTCGGCGCGATCACCAAGACCTTCCGGACAAGGAAGCGGTAATACTTCAGCTCCTTGATGGCCGTCAGTGTCGTGATCGTCTTTCCAAGACCCATGTCCAGGAACAGCCCGATCTTCTTCACCCGGATGATCTGATCGATGCAGTGCTGCTGATATGCATGTGGCTTAAATATCATCCTGTTCGCCTCCCATCGGCTCATATTTCGTCCGGATCCGGGATGCCGCACCCAGATATCCATAGTCCTCGAAGAACTGGATCACACCGCTTATTCCTTTCACGACTTCCACCGTCTGGCCAAGTTCCCTGAGTCTTTTGATCTGGACTCTCTGCAGGCTGCTCAGTGTTCCCGTGTCTGTCTTCAGCTCTGCAAAAATGATCCTGCCTCCTGGTAGAAACACGATTCGGTCCGGCACCCCATTGTTTCCCGGGCTGACCCATTTATATGCCCGGCCGCCTGTGCCCTTCACACCATCCATTAAAATTTTCTCGATATCTTTTTCCCTCACTGCCGTTTCTCTCCTCACGTACGCGTATATACACCCTGTATTAGGTGCGCTAGGTAATACACCTAATTACCTAATCTATTTATTTTTTCACTCTATTAGAAATAATGGCAACATAGGCAACATTTATAATAAAAGATTGATTTTTCAATGTTTTTCACGTTTCTGAAACCTGTTGCCAATGCCATTTTTCTGGAAACATCCGGCAACGGGGCATTTTGCCATGTTGCCTTTCTGTTGCCGATATTTTCTATACCTTTTGGCAACGCTCAAATCCTGCCAGAATGCCATATGGACCAAACCGTCGTTTCGATTTATTCCTCTCCCATCCACCCAGCCCGGTCAAAATGTTGTTGATCTCCGTACTGTCCGATCGCTTGAAATACTTCGTATCCCCATTCAGGCACTCCGTCCAGATCTCCATCGCACAGACTTTTTCGCGCTGTACAAGCTCCCCTTCACACTTCAGATTCCCGTTCCAGAACATCCTGCGCTCCTGCAGGGACAACTGATCCCAATTCTGGGGGATCTTTTTTTCCAGGAATTCGATGATCAATCCCTCTTTTCCGGAGGATTCCCTATGAGCGTTCTGCTGCTCCACGGCCAGGGCTTCTACGTCCTTTGACAGATACAGTGGCTCTCCCATCGCCCAATAAGCATATGCCTCCGCCCAGATCTGATCCACCTCTTCAGGAAGATCTCTCCATACGGATCTCTGCGCCGGATGTACGCCCACATCCACCGGCCAGAACCGGCGGTTACCCGTCACGTCCTTCAAGAACTCGCTGTCGTTACTGGTACCGAAGAACACACACCTACGAGGGTATTTCTCCGTCCTACGGCCATAAGCAGCCCTGTAAATATCATTGGTCTTGCTGAGGAACTGCTTGATCACCTGTGTTTCCTGCTTCGTGAATGCCGACAGCTCACCGATCTCATTGATCCATGTGCCCTGGATCAGCTCCGCTGCCTCCTTGCCCTCGAAAGTTGTCAGAGAATCCGAGAACCACTCTTTTCCGATTATTGCAAGGAAGGTACTCTTTCCAATTCCCTGCGGTCCCGTGAAGATCGGCATATAATCATACTTGACGGCACCGATGACAGCCCTTCCGACTGCAGCACACAGGGATTTCCGCATCACAGCCCTTGTATAGGCTGTATCCTCCGCACCAAGGTACCGGGACAGAAGCGTATCCACGCGCTTCACACCGTCCCATTTCAGCCCCTGCAGATATTCCTTCACATCATTGATCTTATTCTGTGCACTCACCAGCAGGAGTGCATTATCCAGCTTCTCCCGTCCCGTGATCCCGTAGAATGCTTCTATGTACCGATAGAACCCCGCATCGTCTACTTCCGTCCAGCGGCGCTTTTCCTCCCGCTTGTCCCATGGCAGATGTCCAAGGACCATACCCGCATTGGAGAACTCATCCGTGGCGATCTTGCCCTTCAGAATCGGGTCGTTCTCCAGGATCAGCACCACATTGTTGATGGTCTTCTCAAAGCGTCCATTCCCGTCCTTGGTAAGCTGACTGAGCCAGGACAGGTCATACTCTGTGCTATCTCCTGTTGGCTGTTGCACAGGATCCCTGAACGCATCCTTCGCTTTCTCGAACCGTTCTTTTGCTACCAGGTCCGATACCGCCTTATCATCCATAGCCAGATGGCTCATGGCCACAAAGGACGGCAGCTTGTTCACCGGGGTTCCTTCCTTGGCTTCGTTGTCCCGGTCTCCATATAAGTGCAGCCGGATCAGGTCGAAGGCATTCACAAGCTGGCAGGAGCACGGATCTGTCGCATGGTGGGAATAAAGGAACAGATCTCCATCATACACGACAGCTCCTCCAGTCGTGGATCCACCTGTATAGGTGTATCTTCCCGGGATCGATGTCTCCTCGTACATGCCTGGGATAAACTTATCCATTGCCTGGGTAATGGAATACGTGCGGCAGAATGCTCCGATCACACCCCTCTTAGCCGTCGGATCCTCCTGCCTTGCGACCCGGCGCCTTTCGATGGCATCCTCTACAGGAACTCTCGGCCACTGCGCCACATCCTGCCAGTCTCCGTACATTGCCAGCAGTCCATCTGCATTGCAGAACGGATGATCAAATACCTCAAACACATATCTGCTGTCACTGCAGCAGCTTGCCCAGTACATCATCCGGGATGCTTCAAAGGTCGTCGGGTCACAATACTCCATGCCGATCAGGGATGCCAGCTTCCGTGCTGCAGGTTCATATTCATCTGCAATTACCGTCCGGTCCAGGGGTATGATCACACGGAGCCTGGGTGCGTAGTCCGCATGCTTCCTGGTGCTGTACACGGCAGAAGCACAGCCAAGACCGCCCACACGCTTCAGGATCTCATCCGTCTTTCCCGCAGGGATATTATCAAGGTCCAGCGTGACCAGGTCACGCCCTTCCACGTTAGCTGCCTTTCTCCTGTTCCCTGCAAGGGTTCCTCCGACAAATCCGCCGACATCCTTCAGCTCATCCTGCTGTGACTTCGGAAGTGCAAGATACTGCTCCAGGGTCTCGCTACCCCTCTGCGGGGTCTTAAGCTTCTCCACAAATTCAGACCACATCAGCACACACACCGGCCAACTCATAGCTTTCCGGCTTCCTCCCGTACTGATACGGATCTCTCTATTGTTCTGCATACTGCCTTCCTCCTAGTCCTTCATATAATAGCTGCCTTCAAATCCTGCACCTTTCAGGATCAGCCCTGGTGCCCAAGAGATCGGTTCCGCCATCAGGTCACAGATCTCATCCACGGTCGTCTCTATCGGGGCATCGATGATCACCTCATCATGCACATGGAACACTACCTGCAGCCCCTTGTGGTCGATCCTTGATAATGTAACAGCCAGGCAGTCTCTGGCGATTGCCTGGACGATATTCTCCGTCATCTTTCCACCGTATGTGGACTCCACGCCCCACTTCTTCGTCTGCTGGCCGACTGCATAGTAATGCAGCGCCATCTTTCCAAACTGGTTCTCGTTCAGAAATGGCTTCGGATAGTAAAGCTTCCGACCACTCGGCAGTGTCACCGTCAGGAACACCTGTCCGTAAAGCAGATCTCCTTCAACACTGAATATCAGCCCGCGGATGCCCTGTGGTTGCGCCGTCTGCATGGCAGTCACCGCTGCATTCTCCACGGAGTACCAAAGATCCCTGATCCGTGGATTGGCACTGCGCCATCTCTGCACGATGTCCGGGAGCTCTTCCTCTGTCAGTCCCATGTTTAGTGCTCCCATGGCGATCAGAGCGGAAGTGCCACCCTGATATCCAAGGGCAAGGGTCGCGACCTTGCCTTTCTGCCGGAGTGCATACTCCGGATTCCCTTTTTTGATCTTCTCAACCGGTACTCCGAACATCTGGGAGGCTGTTGCCTCGTAGATCTTCCCGTGCGTGGCAAATACTTCATTCACCCACTGCTCACCCGCCAGCCAGGCGATCACACGCGCCTCGATGGCAGAGAAATCCGCTACCACAAACTTGTGTCCTTCTGATGGGATGAACGCAGTACGTATGAGCTGCGACAAGGTGTCCGGTACATTGCCATACAGCAGCCTCAGCCCTTCATAGTTTTTCTTTTTTACGACCTCCCTGGCATTGTCCAGGGTCTTCAGATAATTACGTAGAAGGTTCTGCATCTGCACCATGCGTCCCGCCCATCTGCCGGTCCGGTTAGCCCCATAATACTGGGTAAGCCCTCTGACACGCTCATCCGAGCATTTTGCCGTGTCCATTGCCACATACTTCTTGATCGATGTCTTTCCCAGCTGCTGACGTATCTCCAGGACCCTCCGTACTGTCTCTGGCAGCTCCCCTGCCAGCAGATCTGATACAGTGGCTTTCTGCAGATTATCTGCAGATGTCCCATTGTCCTGGAGCCACGTCAAAAGCTGTGCTGCACTATTGG
Source organism: Hominiventricola aquisgranensis (assembly GCF_040096225.1). Taxonomy (NCBI): domain Bacteria; kingdom Bacillati; phylum Bacillota; class Clostridia; order Lachnospirales; family Lachnospiraceae; genus Hominiventricola; species Hominiventricola aquisgranensis. Next base: position 28,243 of record NZ_JBBMFC010000008.1, read on the forward strand.
GGTTTTCAAGGCCAGTCAAAGCGATGGCTTCTTCCGTCAGACGCCCGGTACTGATCTGATCGATATACAAAGCGCCATCGATCAAAGCGGAATCCACCTTCACACCATAAGCATTCATCTGAACACAGAGCCGCCACTGATACTCCTCTGCTTCCGGCATCGGGAACTGATCCAGACGCCGCAGGATCTCCTGCTCTGTCACCACATCCTGCTTGCAGTATTCCTTGAACAGATCCCACTTGTCCTCATCATGCTTCGGAAGGTTCCATGTCCGTCCGCCATTAGTCCTGGTCGGCTTACACGGCACACAGAAGTATCTGATCAGGGCTTTGCCGACTGCCATCTTCTGCTTATCCTGCGGAAGCCCGATCGCCTTGCCGACAGCATCCAGTCCTGCAGGATACCCACAGTACAGCCCATGCGCCATGGTACATCTCCACTGATCCAGCCCTGTCGTATATCCTGCCTGGTTCAGGCAGTACCACTCGAATGCAGCATTGTAAGCATGCTTGACCACAACTTTATCATTTAAGGCAGTTATGATCGCATCCGGGATCTGTTCCCCACAGGCCAGATCCACGATCTGTACTGGTGCGCCGTCCGCACTATAGGCAAACAGAAGGACTTCAAAATCCCCAGACTGTGCATATTTGTACAGCCCTGCCTTCCCAATATCGATACTGCTCTTAGTCTCAATATCAATGCTGATGTGCTTCATCGTTCTTTCCCCTCTCTGCGGTTAAAGGAGCCCGAAGGCTCCTCCCGTCTCTTCTTCCTAATACGGTATTCCCGTGATCGGATTGATCTGCGGCTGACTGTACGTTGGCTGCTGACCATATCCCGCCATCTGACTCTGTACCGGCTGCGGTGCTCCGAAGACCTGAGCCGCAGTCGGCATGCTTCCGCCAAGTGCTTCCCCGTCTCTGAGCTTCTGCACCGGACCGAGTCCACAACCAACACCTTTCTTTCCACCGAACGTATATGGGAAGAAGGTCATATTTACACGACCATACATGCCGCTGTATACTTCTGACTGGTTAATAATTGGATTACCTGCTTTATCTACTACTTCGGGGGGATAATCCTGCTTAGTACTGGCTGTAAGCACCCAGTGTCCTTTACACTCCGGACCGTATGCCATTCCATCGGAAGGTCTGACTCCGTCCCCGTCATACACCGGCGTCGGCACGATCGGCGGACACACACCGTTCCACTTTCCGGAAATGCCTTTCTGCTTGGCGGCCTCGATCGCAGCATTGATCCGTCCCATGGTGTCAGTGTCAGTCTTCGGAACCAAGATCGTCACCTGATACTTTTCTTCCTGTCCCGCCTGGTACGCATACGGCTTAAACAGATGCACATAGCTCATTCTCACTTCCCCAGTCGTTACGCTTGTTACTTCATTCATTATTCGTTTCCTCCTTGAATACTTCTTTTGCTGTTACTTTATTGGTAATGGCTTCCCGCTTATCGGATGTCTTTACAAGAGTGGGCTTTCCGGGACTCTTGATCACATAATCACCTACACTTGCTGCAAATGCTTTCTTGCCCATCAGTTCCTCAACCTTTGCCAGGCTGAGCGGGCTCTTCACATACAGCATGGTCTCATCGATACCTGCATCTTTGACCACCTCGAATGCCTTGTCCTGATCCGTCCAGGAGCGTGTGCCCCTGCCTTCCACAGCTTTCCAACCTGGGACATCCTTCCCAGCCAGACACTCCTTCAGAGCGAGTTCTTTCAGATCACTGAGCCACTTCTCTACATCGGCTCCTTTTTCCAGGTACTCACCCATCTCGGCATTCGTGATCAGAGGTGGCTTCTTCCCGACTGCAAATGCCAGCTCCACGTTCCTGTCGGCACGTGCCCTGCAGCGTCCCTTTGCCCTGCAGAATCTGCAGGTGTTCTCTCCCGGCCGGAAATCCCCTTCTCCCTTGATTGCCAACTCTGCTTTCTTCTGGACATACTTGCCAAACTCCAGAAGTTCTTCCAGACTGCAGTCCCAGCTTGAGAAGTTATTTATCCTCGGCTGGACAATATGAAGATGGATTCTCTCAATCCGATACAAAAACTTATAGGTTTCATATGCCCCTAACGCATACAGCGACAACTGTGGGTTTCCTTCTGCGGAAACCTCAACACCTTTGCCATACTTGAAGTCAATGACATGAAGTTGTCCGTTTCCGATCAGGATGCAGTCTGCGGTTCCACTTGCCGGATCTGTATCCGGAAGACTCGGTATCCAGGCACTTAAATCCACCCTCTTTTCGATGATTACTGTTGGAAGAGACGGGGCGCTCAACGCCAGATTCTTCACATAGTCCAGATAGTCCTCTGTATGCCCCAGCATCTCATCCTTCCACAACGGATCTTTCTTCAGCTTGTTCACAGCCCTGGTGAACTTGGTCTTTCCAAAGTCTACAGTATTGACATAGTTTCTAAGCTTCATCTCTGCTAACTCATGGGCCAGAGTCCCTTCCATTGCCGCTTCCGATCCTGTATCTGGGAACTGCTGCTCAAGCAGGGCACTCGGCGTGCAGTAAAGCCACCGATGTGCTCCGGACGGACTTAAGATCGAATGCTTTCTCTCGGCATGTCCCATCAGATCTGAGCCCCCATTCCTCTTAAGGCAGTCGCAAATGCCCCGAACTGCTCCGGCTTCAATTCCGGGATTGCGTTGACGCCAAACTGCTGCAGCAGTCCGATCAGCTCCTGCTGTCTGCCAGAATCCATAAGGGCAAATGCGGCTCTTGCCAGATCATCCGGCGTGTATGTAACGGATGTGGTCGGTACTGTAGCCTGTGTCGGAGCAACCGGTGTTATAGACTGAGCAGGTGCAGTTGGCACTGCAGGCTGTGTCGGAATGACTGGATCCGTAGGTTGAACGGACGTCATAGGCGTAGTTGGCTGGGTCGGTGCCACTGGTGCTGCAGGCTGTGTCGGCACCACCGGGGCCTGCTGCATAGCTGGCTGTCTCTGAGGCTGCATTGCCTTCTCACCTTCCACCTGTCCTAAAAGCTGTCTTGCAAAGGACAGCATGTCCTGAAAATCTTTGAAATCTACATGAATCATTTATTTTTCCTCCTTATTTTGAAATCACTCTTCTCTGGCCGGACTTCCGGCTCAGGATCACCATCGATACCGATCCGTCATCCAGGACCATCCAGTTATCTGGTAATAGCCCAGCTCTACTGATTGCCTTCTTCTGTGCCAGTGTCGGTCTTTCCGGTCTCAGTTTTCCCATTCTCCGCTCCTTTCCGCCTCTTTGACAGACCCACATAAATCGTTCCAACTGTCGCGCCCATCTCATCTGCGATCTGCTCGGCACTCCAGCCAGCCTTGTCCAGGGCTGCTATCTTTCCCCAGTCCAGTTTCTTCCTGGCAGAGGTTTTACCCCCCCCCCGCCTCTTTCGGCGGTTCCGGAGCATCGGTGCCCCTGCAGATCTCTGGCTCCTCGATTGCAAGCTCAAGCTTTAGCAGATCCCGCAGCAGCACTGCACTGTCCAGCGATACCGGACGGATAATATAGACATCTTTACCATCCTCGATGGCATCCAGCGCTGCCTCTCTGTTGATCATCTTCAAGTTCATTTCCCATACCTCACTTCCCATGTAATCTTTCCAGCTCAGCAGCCCGCTCCAGAATCTCGTTGGCATAGCTGCTGATCACACCATTTTCATATGCCCGGATCCCGAGCTTGTCTGAGTACCCGGCGTTATAAAACATAAGTGCTGCTGCCGGATCCTCGTATCGTTCTGCCAGATCTTCCAAGATACTGACCCCGACCCTGATATTGTCGTATGGATCCATCAGATCCAGACAGTTAAGCTCCTGGGCTCTCCGCCAGTGGATGATCTGATCCACCTGCATGAGACCTACACAGTCACCATTGACTGCAGTCGGATCCCATCCAGATTCCCGCTCAATTACAGCCTCCACCAGCTCCGGGCAGATCTTGGAATCCAGGCAGATCAGTTCAATATATTCTGTCCAGTCATCCTGCCGGCTGTGCTCGGCCTGTACGATCAACGCCAGACCGAAGCACCACATCAGTAAAATTAAAACAATAGTTCCTACCACTCTTCGCATTCGTCCTCCTGTTCATCATCCTCTAAAGTTGCCAGTTCCACTACAAAGAGGATAAGCAGAAGCAGTCCGGGTACCGCCTGCCACAGCTGCGCATCAATCCCGGACAGGTAGCACAGCGATGCTATAAATGTGATAAATTCTGTTAATCTCTTAAGCACTTTCATCCTTTTTTCTCTTTTCTTCCTCCAGAAGCAAGCCCTGATACAGGGTGTTGGACACACGCTGCATGATCTTCGCCCGCTCTTCCGGCGGAACACAGCACGAATCATCCATGATAATGTGGGTGTGGCCGATCATAAATTCTTTCTGCATAAGCCTCTCCTTTCATGTGACCTGTTGACTTGTTACATCATATGTAAAACCGGTTGTACATCTTTCTTAGTGGCGGGATTGGACGCTCCATACCCCTATGAAACCAATCCCGCGACTGCTGCAGCTAAATATTCGAATGATGATTTCTCTTATACGGGCATCTGCAGCTATACCCTAGTGGACCTGCCGGGATTCGAACCCGGGACACCCTGATTAAGAGTCAGGTGCTCTACCTACTGAACTACAGATCCTTGCGGCACCTTGGTAGATGCCATTTGCTTCTGTTATTTAGTTGTGCTATCCTCTCCTTACAGGCTCCCGCCAGAGCCGAGTACAAAAGAAAGGAGCTCAATCATGTCAGTTGTTGACCCAACCTTCAAGGAATGGATCCGTGCATTTGTTGAAACAGACACGAATCTTGGTGACCTTGCAAAAGATATACTCAAAGATCCGAATTTTCCGAATTCATCGGACAAGGACACTCTTGTAAGCTATCTTCACCGCCGTCATGCTGATCCGTGTGCTGTCCGGACACTTTCGGCTGCCGTGGATCTGTATGAAGCTGCTGACGGCGCGCATATCGTCTAGTATATGGCAACCGTACATACTCAGGCTCAGCACCAACTGAGCGAACCTCAACATCCAGTTTTATAGTGAGCTCTGCGGGACCTTCTGCAGAGCTTTTTAACTCAAATCCCTTCACGTTCCGGATCTCCCGGTTATCCAAAAGAATCCTTCCATCAGGCATGATCTTCAAATTCTGAAATGCTTCCATTTTTCTCTCTCCTCCTACTCCTTCTGCTCCTCTGTAGCGAAAAGATAATCCACCGTACATTCCGGATTTACTGCATTTTTAATTTCTATACACTCCGATAATGTTAAGGGGGCTTTTCCATTCAACTTTAATGACAACGTCGTCGCTGTTTTTCCAATTTTCTCTGCAAGCATGGCTCTTGTAATTTTTCGTCTCGCCATTTCTGCATCCAAATTGTGGTACATTATTTTCACTTCCTTTCTTGAATTTTCGTGATTTATGGTTTTATTTTACTCGAATTTTCGAGGTTGTCAATACTAAATATTGATTTTTCGTGATTATTATTTTCTTTTCATCAAATACATCTTGATTTTTCGATATTTTTATTGTATTCTTTCCTCAAGGAGGTACTACAATGGAAATAACTGAAATGAAAATTCGAGAAATGATAATAGAACGATATGGAAGTTTAAAGAAATTCTGTGAAACAATACAAATGCCCTGGACTACGCTCGACAGTATTTTGAAACGAGGCTTTGCAAATTCAAATATTACTAATGTTATGAAAATAACCAAAGAGCTTGGAATAGACACAGAAAGCCTCGCTCTGGGGAAGATCGTTGATTCCTCATATAAAAATCAGGCCACTACTATCGCAGCTCATAAGGATGGAGAAAACTTCACAACAGACGAACTGGCCAAAATTGAAGAATACAAAAAGCTGCTGCTGGCAGCCAGACCAAAGGATTGATTCTGTGAACTACGAAGAATTACAAATTCAGAATGCTGATCTGAATATGAAGGAAATGGATCTTTCAGAAGTCTCCGGATTGAAGGGACTGTACTATAACGGCAATATTGCCATTGAAAAGAAACTGACACAGACCCAGAAGACCTGTGTACTGGCGGAAGAGCTGGGCCACCATTACACGACTGCCGGCAACATCCTTGATCAGTCCGATCCTGGTGCCATGAAGCAGGAAAGGAAAGCCAGGCTGTGGGCTTACAACAAGCTGATCGGGCTCTCCGGTATCATCCAGGGATATAAGGCACTCTGCCGGAACCGGTACGATCTGGCGAAATATCTGGACGTCACAGAGGAATTCCTGGATGAAGCACTCGCCTGCTACCGCAACAAATACGGAACATCCGTGGAGCTGGACGGATATCTGATCGTATTTGAACCATCACTGGCAGTGCTGGAGAAATTTGTGTAATATGAATCCACGTATTGTGGATAAAAATGGTAATATCCCGCAAGGGTTATTATAAATATATTTGCCTGTAAATGCTGAAAACTGAATACTAAGGAGGAAACGTGTTATGAAAAAGAAAGCTCTCGCCATATTTATGGCAACCGCTCTCGTTCTTTCCGGATGCGGTTCATCTGAAGCACAGACCACGTCCAATCAGACTAAAGAACAGGAAGATGTCACCGAGGATACTGCTGAATCCGAAGAGACTTTCAATGAAGACAGTTCTGAAGAAAATGAAGCATCTTCAGAATTAGATTCACTTGGAGATATCGAAGTTGATGACAACTTATTTGATGTAACCATAACCATTCCCGCTGATTATGTATCTTCTACAACGCAGGAAGAATTAGATGCAGAAGTAGCTGAAATTGGCTGTAAAGCTACTCTGAATGATGATGGTAGCGCAACATATGTTATGACCAAAAAGCAGCATAGAAAATTGATGGATGATATTGCTACAAGCATTAATGACTCTCTTAATGAAATGGTAGGATCAGGAGATTATCCCAATATCACGTCTGTGACAGCCAATTCAGATTTCACCGAATTCACTGTTACTACCAAAAATACTGAACCTGATATGTCAGAGTCATTTGCAGTTATGAGCTTTTATATGTTTGGTGGCTTATACCACATTTTCGATGGAACAACCGTAGATAATATTCATGTAGACTATGTAAACGCTGATTCTGGAGAAGTAATTTCTTCTGCTGATTCGGCTGATATGGGAAGTAATTAACTACGAACTTGTTTCTTATAATTCTTGAAAACCAAGGAGGATTATGTTATGGCATTGATTAAGTGTACAGAATGTGGAAAGGAAATTTCTGACAAAGCAACATCTTGCCCCCATTGCGGAGCACCAATCGTTACTGAAGTTGACAGCAATGAACCAACTGTTTCTTCTCAAATTTATGATACACCAAAAATTTCTAAATCAGAGAAGAAAAAAGGTGGCTGTCTAATGACTATGCTGAAAGTCATTGGTATCCTCATTGTTGTTATTATTATCCTCAATATCGCATTTGGAGGAAACTCAAATAAAACCGCAACAAAGTCTGGTGAAGTAACCACAGAAGAGTCCGCTGAAGCTCCAGATGAAAATACTTCAACTGATGAAACTACGGTAGAAGAACCAAGTGCTGAAGAACCGGATAATGTCTTTACTGTTGGCGATATTGTAGATGCTGAAGACTGTAGAATCACTTTCTTATCCGCACAGGAATATGATACCGGAAACGAGTTCTTACAGCCTAAAGATGGATATGTATACTATCAGATGGAATTTGAATTTGAGAACACCGGAAATTCAGACCTGCCTTTATCTTCTATACTTGGATGGAACTGTTATGCTGACGATTATAAAGTTGATCAGACATGGATCGGTGATGAAAATGGTTTAGACGGTTCTGTTGCTCCAGGAAAGAAAGCTAAAGGATCTGTATATTTTGAAATCCCGAAAGATGCTTCATCCATTGAATTGGAATATGAAACAAATTTCTGGACAGAAGATAAAATATATTTCGTAGTTAAGTAAATAAAAACCGGTCCAGTGCTACCAACACCGGACCGGCTGCATATCCGAGGATATACACTTGTGACCTCGACAATCACAGAAAATATTGTATCATCCTCTTGAAATCGAAGCCAATACCTTTGCCATAGAGCTTCTGGTACCAGATACGGAGATTGTTGAGAATCCGGATCTGACGATCGGGCAACTGGCAAGGATGACTGGATACTCGGAAGAATTGCTGAAATGCAAGAAAATTTTACAAACTAATGTTAATACAATGTAAGTTACTTGCAGATAAAGGAGGATATCTTGCAAAAACACTTTTTAGGTACTAAAGAACGTGCCATTGAAGACATTTCAGAAATGTTGGAAAAATATTCTGACACCAAACGTGGCTATCTACTTTCTTCCTGGCTTTCCGAATACACACGTTTTATAAAGCAGGAAGAAACCTTCAAACCACAATTTTTGAAACGTTATAAGCGAGGAGAAATCGTAAAAGTCAATTTAGGTTATAAAATAGGATGTGAAGAAGGCGGACCACATTACGCAATTGTTCTTGATAAACAGAACAGTGTTTATTCTGATACGTTGTTGATTCTCCCTCTTTCATCAAAAAAAGAAACTACAAAGTTTAACCGATATACTCTTGATTTAGGAAACGAAATTTACGAAAAGCTACACCAAAAATATCTTCAAAAATTTAGTGAATGCATAAAAGAAGTGTCAGCTGAACTTTCTGATGATCAGGAAACAATAAAACTTTCGGTAAGAATAGATTCATCTGAAGCGGACAAGGTTCAAGAAGAAATCGACTCTATGAAAGAAGGAAGCATTGCGTTGATTTCCCAAATAACTACCATCAGTAAGATACGAATTATCAAGCCGAAGCGGACAGTGGATGCATTGAGCGACATCTGTGTAAGTTCTCAAACACTTGATATAATAGATAATAGAATAAAAAATTTATATCTTGGAAATTAAAGTATTTATACGTATTGTGTTGACATTTTTGTTACACTCTCATATAATGGTGAATGAACAAAGCTCCTTGCGAGCACAAAATTAAGACAAAGCCCCTTGCGGGCACAAACCATTATAGGCTTCGTAGAAATACGAAGTCTATTTTGTTTTATGACAATATAATATGCTTAACCGGGCAGCCGGAGGACGTGCTGCACCCCGTTCCGAGCCTGTCGGAGGTGGTGCCATATGAGTACATATGAGGAATTACAACTCATCGTATCCATTGCGATGTTAATTGTTGCGATACTGACTTATATCCATAAAAAATAGCCGTCCTGACTTTGGCGAGACAGACGACTATTTTTTATAACTTGTAAAATTGTTTCGCCGGGACGGGTAGCCTGCACCTACCTTCCGGCTGTCCTGTTAAGTATATTATAGCAAATACTTTAAAAATGTCAAACATAAAACCGGCCCGATGCGCCAACACCGGACCGGCCGCATATCCGAGGATATACACTTGTGACCTCGACAATCACAAAAAATATTGTATCATCCTCGGACAGCTATCGCAAGCGGAACTCCTGTTCCCCGCTGGCTGTTATTTTTATACCCTTTTTGCGATTTGCGACGTCGCAAATCATACACTGTACTGGAGGATGATATTATGTACGAAGATCTATCTTATACTTACGGATCCGGCACTTATGCTATCTACTTGCGGAAGTCCCGGAAGGATCTGGATGCGGAAGCCATGGGCGAAGGCGAGACCCTCTCCCGCCATCTGGACATCCTGAAAGCCCTGGCAAAGCGCATGGAGCTGAATGTGGTCAAGGTCTATGCAGAAGTGGTCTCCGGAGAATCCATTGACGCCCGGCCTCAGATGCAGGAGCTGCTCCGTGATGTGGAGACCGGTATCTATGATGGTGTCCTGGTCGTTGAAGTAGAGCGTCTGGCCAGAGGTGATACTTCTGATCAGGGACGTGTGGCCAAGACCTTCAAGTTTTCCAACACGTTGATCATCACTCCTTCCAAGACCTACGACCCGAATAACGAATTTGATGAGGAATACTTTGAGTTTGGTTTATTCATGTCCCGCCGGGAATATAAGACCATCCGCCGCCGTCTGGTTGCCGGATCCGATGCCTCCCGCCGGGAAGGGAAGTACACCGGCAATGTCCCACCCTACGGATATGCCCGGAAGAAGCTGAAGAAGGAAAAAGGCTGGACCTTGGAGATCATTCCTGATCAGGCACAGGTTGTCCGCATGATCTTTGACTGGTATCGGAATGGCATGCAGGGCATCCCGGTTGGCTACACAGCCATCTCTGATGAGCTGAACCGCCTCTCCATCTCCTCCCCTTCCGGTACACGCTGGACACCCAATGGGATCCAGGGGATCCTTCGGAATCCGGTCTATGCCGGATACATAAAATCAGGATATCGGAAAGAAGTCAAGAAGATCGTAGACGGAAAGCTCACCCGCAGCCGTCCGTTGAATAACGACTACACACTGTATCCCGGCCGCCATGAATCGATCATCTCCCAGGAGACCTGGGATGCGGTCCACAACCGGATGTTAAAGCGTGTGCTTCCATCCTCCAGCAGCCGCGTGAAACCACAGCAGAATCCACTGGCTGGTCTTGTCTGCTGCTCCCAATGCGGCAGGATCATGCAGCGCCGTCCTTATCAGTCTGGCAGGACAGCCACCCTGATCTGTCCGACCAAAGGCTGCAGTACCGTGGCATCTGACCTGTCCATGGTTGAGCAACGGCTCCTGGATGCACTGGATCAATGGCTGGTCTCCGGAACTCTTCCGGATCCTGATCACCTTCCGGACAACAGTGACCGGCTGGACCTGCTCCGTCAGGCAGTCAGCTCCTGCAGCGAAGATCTGTCAGAGGCAGACCGGCAGCTCCAGAAACAATATGATCTTTTGGAAAAAGGGATCTATGATGAGGTGACTTTTTTCGAGAGATCTGCTATTATGAAGAAAAGGAAGTCCGATCTGACTTCCAGACTGAAGGATCTACAGACTGAACTGCAGACCGAGACAGAACGCAACGAAGCAGTGAAGAACCTGCTTCCTACGCTGCAGACGATCCACGATACCTATCCGAAGCTTACCAGCGCAGAGCTGAAGAACCGGCTTCTGAAGGAAGTCATCGATCACGTTGAATATTCAAAATCTGAGAACGGCCGCTGGGGTCACCCGGATAACTTCTCACTGAAGATCTATCCGCGTGTCACCCCTGCGTGACCAACCTCTAAAATTCATTGATTTTCCAGGGAATTTCATCATCTCTACCGTCTGTGTGCACATTCCTCCGTTCCGATATCCGTAAGTGTCGCCATACACTCTTTATAAGGCATCGTATATCTCTGCGACAGATATCGCATACTGGCACTCAATTCGCCATCGGGACCACCCAACGGCAGGACGATCATATGACATGCCTGTGTTTCATACAATGTCTGTAACTCCCACCATTATGAGGTTTGATTCTCTATGCCAACTGCAGCTGCTTATATCCGCGTCTCTACTGAAGATCAGATGGAATTTTCCCCGGACAGCCAGCTCCGGAGTATTCAGGCATATGCTCTGAATCATCACATTGAACTACTCCCTGCCCACATCTATCTGGACGAAGGAATCAGCGGACGAAATACAAGCAAACGTCCGGCTTTTTTACAGATGATCGCTGATGCCAAAAGAAAGCCACATCCTTTTGACCTGATTCTCCTGTGGAAATTTTCCAGATTTGCAAGAAATCGGCAGGACAGCATCTTCTATAAATCCATGCTTCGGCGGGAATGTGGTATTGATGTGATCTCCATCACAGAACCGCTCTCTCCTGATCCTACTTCAATTCTGATTGAAGCACTGCTGGAAGCTATGGATGAATACTATTCCGTCAATCTGGCTCAGGAAGTCCGCCGTGGCATGAATGAAAAATTCCGCCGGGGAGGTATTGTCTCCATCCCGCCTTTCGGCTACACTGCCAGAGATGGACAATTCATAATCGTGCCGGAACAGGCATGTTGGGTTCGCCGGATCTTTGATTCCTACCTAAACGGCATTTCCATTCCTTCTATTGCCAAAGAATTACAGACAGCCGGTGTACGAACAATCCGTGAAAATCCTTTTGACGGCCGCGGCGTCCGCTACATTCTCGGCAACCCTGTCTACACCGGGCAAATGCGCCGTCATCTGGAGCACCACACTGCTTCCTCCTCTTTATCATCTGACCGATTTCATGTTGCTGATCATATGACCTGTGTTGTTGGCACACACCCACCTATTATTTCCTGCGAAATGTTCCTTCAAACACAGACATTGTTGATGCGTACGAAGAAAAAATCATAATTTGCAAATAATGTTCAGACAAGACAAGACCGGACCTTTTTAATAGTCCGGTCTTCGCAGATTCTTGTTATCTCCAGTGTTTGCATGAAGACTTTTTCTTTAATTATTTTCAGCTTAGTTGTTTTTTTCTTAACAAATATATCACAGGAACAAGCATCGGGAAGATTTCCAGACGCCCTGCCAGCATATCAAAGGCCAGAACCAGCTTTGAAAAATTGGAATAGATACCAAAATTCTGTGTTGGTCCGACTTTTGCAAGTCCAGGTCCAATGTTGTTAAGCGTTGCAGCTACTGCTGTAAAATTGGTTGCAAAATCAAAGTTATCCAGCGAGATCAGCATTACAGACAGAACGAAGATCCCCAGATAAGCCACCAGAAATACATTGATGGAGCGAAGCACCTCATGCTCCACTGTCTTTCCTTCGAACCGCGTCTTGCGGACATTTCTCGGATGAATGATAAATGCCAACTCTTTCATAACTGTTTTTGCCATAATACAGAGTCTCGACACTTTCATACCACCGCCGGTACTTCCTGCGCAGGCTCCGCAAAACATAAGCAGAACCAGAATGCCTTTGGAAAATTCCGGCCACAGGTCAAAGTCCACACTTGAAAATCCCGTAGTCGTGATGATCGACGCCACCTGGAAAGCTGCCTGACGAACCGTCAGCTCCAGATTTCTTACCATATAAAAGATATTCACAGAGATCAACAGGACTGCAGACGCAATAATCCCAAGATATGCGCGAGCTTCCTCACTTTTCATTCCCTCTTTGAACCGCTTCACGTAAAACAGGAAATAGACATTAAAGTTTACGCCAAACAGAATCATAAAAATGGTCATGACCCACTGGGTTGCCGCGCCATACTCTGCGGCACTGCTGTCAAGCACGCCAAAACCACCGGTTCCTGCTGTTGCAAATGTTAAGTTGATAGAATCAAACAGCGGACAGCCAGTTAAAATCATGCACACAAGCATTGCAACTGTCAGCACAAAATAAATCTGATACAGTATTTTAGCCGTACTTCTGACCTTCGGAACCAGTTTTCCTACAGATGGACCAGGGCTCTCTGCCTTCATCAGATGCATACTGGAGGGTCCTGCCATAGGAAGAAGTGCCAGCATAAATACTAGTACTCCCATACCACCAACCCAGTGAGAAAAGCTTCTCCACATAAGAATCGCTCTTGGCGCACCCTCCACACTCTGCATTACAGATGATCCTGTGGTAGTAAATCCAGATACAATCTCAAAAAATGCATCAAATGGATTCTGCAGTACCCCGCTGACGCACAACGGGATCGCTCCGCAGATACTAAGTGCCACCCAGCAAAGAGCAACACTCACATAACCTTCTACTGAAAAAATGGTCGTATTTTCAGGTTTTTTACCTCGCAGAAGCGCACCAGCCACAATACAGAACAAGGCTGATCCTGCAAATACACGCAGCGTATTCCACTCTCCATATACGATCGCTGTCAGAATCGGAAGCAGCAAAAGTGCCGCTTCCAGCATGATGATACTACCCACAATATAACGAATCATTTTCTTATTCATTGTACATGTACCACCTTATCTAACGTGTTCCGACCGGGCCGGATGTTTTCTTCATAATATCTCGAATGTCCTTATAAGCTCCACAGTCTTTGGTAATGATGACCACAGAATCTCCTTCCTGAATGCAGTCCTGACCTTTTGGGATAATGATCTTTCCCTTTCGGTTGATCGCACATACCAGAATATGCGGTTTCAGCTGAAGCTCCTGCAACGGAATATCAGTCACTTCGCTCTTTCCCTTGATCATGAACTCCAATGCCTCTGCATTTCCATCTACCAGACGGTACAGTGTCTCCACATTACTTCCGATAGAGTTCTGCATAGCCCGTACATACTGAAGGATCGTTTCTGATGTGATGTGCTTTGGATAGATCAGACTTCCAATATTCAAGGAACCAATGATCGTATCAAACGTATTTCGATTGACTTTCGTGATTTTCTTCGCCTTGCTCATACTCTTGGCATACAGCGCCAGCATGACATTTTCCTCATCCATATTGGTCAGTGCGGCAAATCCTTCTGCTTTTGCAAGTCCTTCTTCTGCCAGAAGCTCCCTGTCAGTTCCATCTCCATTGATGATCATAGCTTTGGGCAGTATCTCACACAGTCGCTCGCAAGCATCTCTGTCCTTTTCTATGATCTTAACCTGAATTCCCATCTCCAGCAGACGCTTTGCCAGATAGAATGAAATCTTTCCGCCTCCAATGATCATGGTATTTTTCACCTGATTAGTCTCAATTCCGATGGTCTTAAAGAACCGGCTGGCATTGACCGGCGAAGCTACCACTGAAATCATGTCTCCTGCCTTCAGTTCCACTTCTCCACTTGGAATCAGGACCTCATTTCCACGCTCTACAATGCAGATCAGCACTTCACATCTGGACAACATATGAAGATCCTTGATCTTGTTGTTGCAAAGTGGATTCTGCTCTTCCAGCTGGAATCTCAATAACTCGATCCGTCCATTTGCAAAGGTATCAATATCAATGGCAGATGGAAATCTAAGAAGACGCGCCATCTCCATGGCAGCTGCCCACTCCGGATTGATGACCATAGAAAGTCCTAACTCATCCTTAATGTGATGAATCTCATGATGATAAACCGGATTGCGCACACGGGCAATCGTCTGACATCCTCCTGCTTTTTTTGCAATCAGACAACACAGAAGGTTCACCTCATCCGCATCTGTCACTGCAATCATCAGATCTGCCGTATCAATGCCAGCATCCATCTGAATTTCAAAGCTGGCACCATTCCCCACAACTCCACGCACATCTGCAATATTTGTGATCTGCTGAATAGCTTCCGGCTTCCGATCGATCACCGTAATATCATGTTTTTCCCTGCTAAGCTGCTCTGCCAGTGCACGCCCCACTTTACCGCAGCCAGCAATAATTATATTCATCTTAAGCCTCTATCCTCCTGTAAGTTATTCAGATGTCTCTAATATAACACTGACTGAATAAAACTTCAACGATTATAGCATTTTCTAACCAGTTGCAAACGCCCGTCCAACCATCGGGACCACCGAACTGTGAGATGATCAGCTGTGCCATCTTCGGATTGGGATTTTTAATATTTACCGGATATTGCAATCTCTTTTCATAATTCCACATTTAACAATCCTCTCCTTCCCATGGCCATGGCCGATTGACCCACTCCCATTTTCCTCTTCCACCTCTGGCAGTCTCTATCGTCAGCGGTCCATAAAGCGCCGCATAATCATTCAGTGCCTGGCATCTGAGCTGATTATACTCCTGAAAATATGCCAGTGCCGCCTGATCTGACGGATGTGTATCCAGATAGAGATTGGCTTCCTGCACCGCAAAGCTCAACATATCCACCCATTTAAGCATCTGCTGTCTGGACGGGGTTCCCTGTGCCATCATCTTAAGCCTCCTCTCACTCCCAGAAACGGTTTATTTAATTCCGGAAAAATTGTTCCATATGCCAGACCTTTCTCCAGATCATACACAGCATTCCAGTACTGCCAAGGCACATAAGCCATCGCCACCGGATACTCTTCACCCTGTAGAAACGGTCTGCATCCATTTTGATACCTTTGATAATTCTCCATGTAGCAATTCCTCTCTATTTGTTTTCCATTTATCTTATGTAACAGACGAAAAAAAGGTGATAGACGTGGAATCTATCACCTTACCGCTTCATATATTATTAAGTTTCCTATTTTCTGTGTTCATGTGTAAACAGATGCTCCTGGCAGTATTCATAATTGCCCTTGCATTTCGAACAAAAACGGAACTCCAGATCCTCTCCATCCTTCTCGGTCCGTCCACAGATAGCACAGCGATGATGCGTACTCTGCGATGCCGCTTTCACTTTTTTCGCATAAGTTCTCCTGCGTTTAATATCCTTCGGCGAAAATCGATTCCGCTTGCTGCCCATCACAAAGATTGCAAAGTTCAGAAGTGAGATCAACGCTGCAATGCTGTTGGCAGGAATTGCCGGAATGCCCATGGCAAGCATGGTAAACATCAGCGATGGATTCACCAGTGCGGACAAACCTCCTATGATCGTCAGTCCATAGAAAATACCTTCAATGATTCCCAGCCATTTTGCCTTGATCGGAAAAATAAAAAACAGCAGAAATGTTGCATCTGGGAACAGATACGCATACACAAAAAACAGAGATAAGTTCAGATAAAACGTACCCATGGAAAAATTAATTCCAAAAATCAAATAAATCACCAGGCAGGCGATCACATGCAGCAGCACTCCTGAAAAGAAATAAAGATTAAATCGGAATGCTCCCCACATATATTCCAGTGCCTGACCGACCATATAATAAAAATACAGTGCAAATGCCATAAACAAAAAACTGGCATTTGGCGGCTGAATAATAAAGGTCACGATTCTCCAGATCTGTCCATGCAAAATCGCCTCAGCATCAAGTCCCAGCCACTGTGTATAAAGAGAGGGATTTACCATCTGGATCACCAGTCCCAGAATATACAGTATAATAATATAATACATCAAATTGTGAATTGCATATTTTCCAAATTTACGCTCCAGCTTATCAAGCCAATTCATAGATCAGTCCTCCATTTTGTCTCCGGAATCATATAAAAAATATTTTAACTGCCGCTTATGGGTTTGTCAACTAACATATCTTAACACTATCTTTATGGACTTTCGGAAATTCTTTCCATATAATGTAGCATGTTTCAGACTGAAGATAATTGTGAGGAAAAGGCAGCTACTCGCTGCCGGAGAGATATGACTATGAACAAATGTTACAGACTCGGAATCGATATCGGTTCCACCACCGTAAAGATTGCGGTGCTTGATGATGAAAATCACTTTTTATTCTCCGATTATGAACGGCATTTTGCCAACATTCAGGAGACACTTGCTGACCTGTTGACCAAAGCCGTT
Organism: Hominiventricola aquisgranensis; assembly: GCF_040096225.1. Classification (NCBI taxonomy): domain Bacteria; kingdom Bacillati; phylum Bacillota; class Clostridia; order Lachnospirales; family Lachnospiraceae; genus Hominiventricola; species Hominiventricola aquisgranensis. Next base: position 45,456 of record NZ_JBBMFC010000008.1, read on the forward strand.
GATAAGCTGGGTCCCATCGATATTTATCCGGTGATCACCGGTTCCGGCGGACTGACGCTGGCACAGTATCTGGATGTGCCATTCGCACAGGAGGTCGTCGCCGTGGCAGAAGCCCTGCAGACCTATGCTCCGCAGACGGACGTTGCCATCGAGCTGGGCGGCGAAGACGCCAAGATCATCTATTTTGAAGGTGGAAATGTAGAGCAACGTATGAATGGTATCTGTGCCGGAGGTACAGGTTCTTTTATTGACCAGATGGCATCCCTCTTGCAGACCGATGCAACCGGTCTTAACGAATATGCAAAAAATTACAAATCCATGTACTCCATCGCCGCTCGCTGCGGTGTATTTGCAAAGACGGATATCCAACCCCTGATCAACGAGGGAGCCACCAAGGAAGACCTGTCTGCTTCTATTTTCCAGGCAGTAGTCAACCAGACCATCAGTGGTCTTGCCTGTGGTAAACCGATTCGTGGACATGTGGCATTCTTAGGAGGCCCGCTTCATTTCCTGTCCGAGCTTCGGGAGTGCTTTATCCGTACTCTGAACCTTGATGAAGAACACACGATCATTCCGACATTTTCTCATCTGTTCGCAGCTTCCGGTTCCGCACTTCTCTCCAAGCGTGAGAAGGCCGTATCCGCACAGGATATGATTGATCGGCTGCACAACAAGATCCAGATTGCATTTGAGATCCAGCGACTGGATCCGCTGTTCAAGGACCAGGCAGAGTTTGACACCTTCAGTGAGCGTCACTCTCAGACAAAGGTTGTGAAAAAAGACCTTGCCACTTACGAAGGAAACTGTTTCCTCGGAATCGATGCCGGTTCCACTACCACCAAGATCGCACTGGTCGGCGAGGACGGCTCCCTTCTGTATTCCTTCTATCATAATAACAACGGAAGTACTTTACATATTACACTGGAAGCATTGAAGGATCTGTTTGACAAGCTTCCGCCCAAAGCACATATTGTCCGCTCCTGCTCCACCGGTTACGGCGAGGCTTTAGTAAAAGCGGCACTGATGCTGGATGAGGGCGAGGTGGAGACCATCTCCCACTATTATGCTGCTCAGTTCTTCGACCCGGATGTGGACTGTATCCTTGACATCGGCGGTCAGGATATGAAATGTATCCGTATTAAAAATCATACAGTTGACAATGTACAGCTCAACGAGGCATGTTCCTCCGGCTGTGGTTCCTTTATCGAAACCTTTGCAAAATCTCTGAACCTTTCGATCCAGGATTTCGCACAGGCAGCTCTCTTCGCAAAGCATCCCATTGACCTGGGAACCCGCTGTACGGTATTTATGAACTCCCGTGTAAAGCAGGCCCAGAAGGAAGGCGCCGGTGTGGATGATATCTCTGCCGGACTTGCTTACTCTGTCATTAAAAATGCGCTGTTCAAGGTTATCAAAGTATCCGATGCTTCTTCCCTTGGAAAACACATCGTGGTACAGGGCGGTACTTTCTATAACAATGCTGTTCTCCGAAGCCTTGAGAAGATTGCCGACTGCGAAGTGATCCGTCCTGATATCGCCGGTATCATGGGCGCATTCGGTGCTGCACTGATCGCCAGAGAGCGTTATGAAGGCCAGGAGACTTCCATGCTGAGTAAAGAGCAGATGGAGACACTGGAATATTCCACTTCCATGACTAAATGCCACGGCTGTACTAACAACTGCCGTCTGACCATCAATAAATTTTCCGGCGGACGCCGCTACATCTCCGGCAACCGCTGCGAACGCGGACTTGGTAAAGAGAAGAAGAAAAATCCGGCTCCGAACCTGTTCGCTTATAAAAATGAACGCCTCTTCTCCTATGAACCGCTGGCAGAAGCTGCCGCCAAGAGAGGTCTTGTGGGTATCCCCCGCGTCCTCAATATGTATGAAAACTACCCGTTCTGGTTCACATTTTTCACCAGACTGGGTTACCGGGTGGTACTCTCCCCAAGCTCTACCCATGAGCTTTATGAGCAGGGTATCGAATCCATCCCCAGTGAGTCCGAGTGCTATCCGGCAAAGCTGGCCCATGGACATGTGAAATGGCTGCTGACCCACAACATTCCGTTCATCTTCTTCCCCTGCGTTCCTTATGAGCGTTCGGAGTTCAAAGATGCCAACAACCATTACAACTGCCCGATCGTTACCTCCTATGCGGAGAATATTAAAAACAACATGGAAGAGCTGAAATCTGACCGTTTTGATTTCCGCAATCCATTCTTAAGCTTTGAAAGTCTGGAGATCATGACCAACCGCCTGATTGAAGAATTCAATGGCGAGAAAGGTATGACTGCCGCTGAGATCACAGAAGCTGCAAAAGCTGCCTGGGAAGAACTGCGCCAGGCACGTCTTGACGTATGCAAGAAGGGTGAGGAAACTCTGAAATGGATGGAGGAGACTCATTCTCATGGCATTGTCCTTGCTGGCCGTCCGTATCACGTGGACAGTGAGATCAATCATGGTATTCCAGAGCTGATCAACAGCTATGGCATGGCAGTGCTCACGGAAGACAGTGTCTCCCATCTGACACAGCCTGACCGTCCGCTTCGTGTCATGGACCAGTGGATGTATCACTCCCGTCTGTATGCGGCCGCTGATTTTGTAAAGACCAGAGACGATCTGGATCTGATCCAACTCAACTCCTTCGGCTGTGGCCTCGATGCTGTTACCACCGATCAGGTCAATGAGATCCTGACTAACTCCGGCAAGATCTACACCTGCCTGAAGATTGATGAGATCAGCAACCTGGGAGCTGCCCGTATCCGTATTCGTTCTCTGCTGGCTGCCATCCGCGTCCGCGAGAAAAAACAGGAGCCGAGAAAGATCGTCTCCTCCGCTTACGAGCGTGTGATCTTCACCGAGGAAATGAGAAAGAATTACACCATTCTCTGCCCGGATATGTCACCGATCCACTTTAATCTGCTGGAAGCTGCCTTCCGCTCCTGCGGATATCACATTGACGTCCTTCCAAGAGCCGGACGGAATGCAGTCGATCTTGGACTTAAATATGTAAATAATGATGCCTGCTATCCATCCCTGATCGTCATCGGTCAGATTATGGAAGCCGTCTTATCCGGAAAATACGACCTTACCAAGACTGCAATTCTGATCTCTCAGACCGGCGGCGGCTGTCGTGCTTCCAACTATATTGGATTTATCCGCCGTGCACTGGCAAAAGCCGGTTACCCGGATATTCCAGTCATCTCCATCAACTTGAGCGGACTGGAGAAAAACCCGGGATTCAAATATACACCGGAAATGCTGTTCAAGGGACTGTATGCACTGGTCTTCGGAGATCTGTTCATGAAGGTGCTGTATCACACCCGTCCGTATGAACTGATTCCGGGCGAGGCAAATAAAGTTTATGAGCGGCTGAATGGACGCTGCAAGGCATTTCTCATGCAGAAGCATCCGTCCTGGAGCAGCTATAAAAAGCTCTGTCAGCAGATCGTAGATGAATTTGACCATATTCTGGTAACTGATGAGAAGAAACCAAGAGTTGGTATTGTAGGCGAGATCCTTGTAAAATTCTCTCCGTCTGCCAACAATGGTCTGGTAGACCTGTTGGAGCACGAAGGTGCAGAAGCAGTTGTGCCTGACCTGATGGATTTCCTGCTGTACTGCTTTAAGAACACAGAATTTAAGGCGCAGTATCTTGGCAAGAAGAAAATGACCGCCCGCATGGGCCGCCTGGGTATCAAGGCACTGGAATTCTTCCGCAGTCCGGCCAACAAAGCACTGGAGAAGAGTACGCACTTCTCTCCGGCCTCCAATATCGACCATATGGCAGCCATGGCTTCTGATATCGTATCTCTTGGAAATCAGACCGGTGAGGGTTGGTTCCTGACTGCTGAGATGCTGGAGCTGATTGAAAATGATACACCAAACATCGTATGTACCCAGCCATTTGCCTGCCTGCCAAACCATATCGTAGGCAAAGGTGTTATCAAGGAGCTTCGTCATCGTCATCCAAGCTCCAATATCGTGGCGATCGATTATGACCCGGGTGCAAGTGAGGTTAATCAGTTGAACCGTATTAAACTGATGCTGAGCACGGCATACAAGAATCTTGAACGTCGGAAGGAAGCGTAAGGTACATAGAAAACTTCTATAGGCATGAACGCCACTGCATATAAGGCTCGTATGAAGTGTATCGGAACAGAGACAACAAAAACTCCCCACAGATAGTACACCTTGACAGGTGTTCTCCCTGTGGGGAGTTTTCATTGGACAAATGATTCTTCCGTCATTTTTTCAGCAATTACTTTGCATCTCTTCTTACAGAATGCAATTCCATACAGTAGAATATCTCTTCTTTCGTCATTCAACAGATACTCTTGATATCTTCTGTCCTTTATCTGTGCGATTGCTTTCTTGCACGCCTGTTCCATCTCTTTCGTATCTCTTGTATATTTAAGTTCTGTAATGATGCCTGCATCGGGATCATCGGTTTCCACAATAATATCTGCGAATCCCTCTCCTGCCTCTACATTGGACTTTACCAGCCAATCCGCATTTCCTGTCAGTATGCCTGTTAACAGGTTATGATACGAACTTTCTTTTTCTTCATTTCTGCCTTTTGTATCAAAGACACTGATCGAATTACTCAATACTTTATTAAGATATTTTTCAATTTCCTCTGTATTGCCTTCCGCAAATGATTTCCAGAAGGACTGTAACTGATCAACATTTGAAAAAAGTGATTTTTCAAACCATTCCTGTATCTGAAGCTTATATACTTCTCTGACTTCTTTATTGGGAATTACCAGTTTATAAGCTCCTTCCTCCGTCAGTCCAATCTGTGTCAGATATCCAGTGGTAAATAATACACTCCAGAGATTATCAATGCTGTTATCAATTTCATCATAGGTAAGATCCAGACGGATCTGCTTTTCAATTGCTTCGCCTGCAATCAGTCTTTCAATTTCATTTCGTGTTGTTTTGTTCGCTTTATTAACAAATCTTCTGACCAGATCATTTCCACTGGTATTGATCCAGTAGGTTTCTGGTCTGGCACCTGGATCATCTTTGATTCTGTCCACATGGTTGATCACATCCCATGGACAATACACATCCACATTTCCAAAATGATACCCATCATACCACTGTTTCGTTTCTTTTATTCGGTCTTCCATGTGATAATACGAAAGAATATCGTTCACTTCTTTATCTGTGAAACCAAACTGTTCATCAAATCTGACATCTGTAATAGACAATATTTTAAAATTGTTTAATCCTGTGAAAATACTTTCTTTGGAAATGCGAAGGCACCCAGTCAGCACCGCAAAGCTCAGGCTGTCATTAGTTTTTAATGCATCTCCGAAAATACCCCGGATCAGCGACACCATCTCTCTATAATATCCCTGCTGAAATGCTTTATCCAATGGAACATCATACTCATCTATGAGAATCACAGTCTTCTGATCATAATATTTGTTCAAAATCTCCGATAACGTCTTCAACGATCTTGTAAAAACCTGATTGCTCATGAAATAAGCACCATTCTTGATAGCAATCAGTGCCTTATATCTTTCCTTATCATCCAAAGTAAGTCTGTCGCTGTCTAAGAGGAACCGAAAACGGGCAGCCTCTGTTCCAATCAAATCAACAAATCGCTGTTTTGCCTCTTGAAAATCCAGACCATCCACATTTTTCAATGTAAGAAAAATAACAGGATATTTTCCCATATGTTCCTTACAAAGCTGCTCATTTCTGGAAATATTTAACCCGTCAAACAACGACGGATCTGCGCCTATTTCAAAGAAGTATTTCAGCATACTCATATTGAGCGTCTTGCCAAATCGACGTGGTCTGGTAAACAGATTCACTTTTCCGCGGCTCTCAAACAACTGCTCGATCAGATTTGTTTTATCGACATAATAATAACCATTTGTCCGAATCTCTTCAAAATTCTCAATTCCAACCGGTAATTTGACTGATCCGCTCATTGCATCTGCTCCTTTTCCATAATCGCTTTCATACTTATTACCATTATAGCCGAAGCCCTCTCAAAATACAATGTTCCATTTACCAGAGAAACTCACGCAAAAATCCGGTCAGGGAGAACACTTCTTTTTGTGTCCGATCTGACCGGATTCTTTGTGTTATAATGTTCCGATACACTTCATACGAGCCTTATATCCAGAGACTTGCTGGCTGTGTAATCGAACTTTCTATCCAAGGGGCTGATGCCTCGTGGATAATGTTGTACAAGAGATTACTCCTCGAACGGGATAACTGCTCCATCATATTTCTCGTTGATGAAGTTCTTGATCTCATCAGATTTGAGTACATCTACCAGTGCTTTCACACCTTCGTTATCCTCATTTCCTTCTTTTACAACAACTACATTTACATAAGTTTTAGCTGCTTCAGAATCAGATTTCTCATATGCAAGGGAATCTTTTGATACAGAGAAACCTGCCTGCAGTGCATAGTTACCATTTAATACAACATAAGCAACTTCATCAGCTACTCTTGCTACAGACTCTGCTGCCAGCTCTTCAATCTTTACGTTGTGCGGATTCTCAGCAATATCATTTACAGTTGCAGTCAGACCAGCACCATCTTTCAGAGTGATGATTCCATTATCCTGCAGAAGAAGCAGTGCACGTGCCTCGTTGGTAGTGTCGTTCGGTACTGCAATGGTATCTCCTTCAGCAATTTCATCAAGACTTGCTTTGGTTCCCGGATAGATTCCGAACGGCTCATAGTGGATCTTACCAACCTCTACCAGGTGAGTTCCTTTCTCCTCGTTGAAGCTGTCAAGATACGGTACATGCTGGAAGTAGTTTGCATCCATCTCGCCACTCTCTACAACCTCATTCGGAAGTACATAATCATCGAACTCGGTAACTTCAAGATCCCATCCCTGCTCAGCCAGGATCGGTTTTGCTGCTGCCAGGATCTCTGCGTGCGGTGTTGCAGAAGCTGCTACAGTAATGGTTCCTTTGGTCTCAGTTGCTGCTGCATCGGTCTCTTCAGCATCTGCTGCGGTATCCTCTGCTGCGTCTTCTGTGGTCTCTTCTGTTGCAGTTGTGTCTGCTGCTTCCTCAGTCTTGCTTCCGCAGCCAGTCAGTACTCCGACTGTCAGTACACCTGCTAAAATGCTTGCTAATACTCTTTTTTTCATAATAAGGTTCCTCTCTTCCTTTTTATTATGAATTGCAAAATGCAATTACATACGTTTGATTAGTTTTATGATACCTTTTGCCTCTGATATCATATTTACTTTCTGTGGTCAAATTTGTTTGCCAGCATCATTCCGATAGTCTGGAATATCTGGAACAGAACGACCAGCAAAACAACCGTGACGATCATGATATCCGTCTGCCATCTGGTGTATCCATACCGGATTGCGATAGCTCCCAGTCCGCCGCCTCCAACGGCACCAGACATGGCAGAATATCCAAGAATGGTTCCCAGAGAAATAGTTGCTCCCACCAGGAGAGATGTTCTGGCTTCTACCAAGAGCACTTTGGTAATAATTCTAAAATCTGACGCTCCCATAGATCTTGCCGCCTCGATTACTCCGGCATCCACTTCCTTCAGGGAAGACTCAACCATTCGCGCAATGTAAGGTGCTGCTGCCACAACCAGCGGAACGATCGTTGCAGTAGAACCATAACTTTTTCCGACTAACAATCTGGTAAATGGAATCAGCAGTACAAGCAAAATAATAAATGGAATACTTCTTACAATATTGACGATCACATCCAGGATCTTGTATACCAATGCATTGGGTCTGATTCCATCCTTATCTGTTACTGTAAGGACAATTCCCATAGGAAGTCCTATAATATATCCGGCAATGGTGGAAACCAAAGTCATATAAAGGGTCTCTCCGATGCCGGCAATGATCATATTCGTTACTTCACTACTCCACATCTTCAGTCACCTCCTCAACTGCCAGTCCATGTTCTGTCAGATACTGTTCCATATCTACCTGCAGATGTCTGTCATCCGGCAGGCCTAAGATCATCTCGCCTTTCGCCACTCCGCCAACATTTTTCGTATCTGCTCTCCAGATATTAACCGGAGTTCCAAATTTCAGGATCATGTTTGCAATGACTGGTTCAAATGCAGACTGTCCTGAAAATACAATACGTAACTTTCGGTCTCCCTGGATCCGATCCATCAGAGCCGCTGTTCTTCCTTCTCTGCGAATACCAGTCTCCGGTGAATCTTTCAGTATCAGCTCTCTAGCCGCTCTTGACTTCGGATGACTGAAAATATCCTCTACCAATCCATTTTCTACCAATGCACCTCGCTCGATGATCGCCACACGGTTACAAATCTCACGGATCACTGACATCTGATGCGTAATGATCACAATGGTGATTCCAAATTCTTCATTGATGTGCTTCAGAAGTTCCAGGATCGATGCAGTAGTCTGCGGATCCAATGCACTGGTTGCCTCATCACAGAGCAGGATCTTCGGGTTGGAGGCCAACGCTCTTGCAATGGCAACCCTCTGTTTCTGTCCACCGGACAGCTGTGCCGGATATGCTTTTTCCTTATCCTCAAGACCTACTGTTTTCAAAAGCTCTCTGGCCTTTTCCTTCGCTTCCTTCTTGCCAACTCCCTGGATCTGAAGTGGGAAACAGATATTGTCGATCACATTTTTCTGCATCAGCAGATTGAAATGCTGGAAAATCATGGCAATATCACTGCGCTGCTTTCTCAGTTCCTTCTCACTCAGATTTCCAAGATCTTTTCCTTCAATCAATACCTGACCTTCTGTTGGTCGCTCCAGATAATTCAGACATCGTACCAGTGTACTTTTTCCTGCTCCTGACATTCCGATGATTCCGTAGATATCTCCCGCTTCAATCGTAAGGTTGATATCCTTCAGTGCTTCTACATGAAGTCCTTTTTGCTCGAATGTCTTTGTCAGGTGTTTTACTTCTATTTCAGACATAACGTTTCCTTTCCCTTTTTATTGCAAAAAAATAACAGGCACCATCGCGAAGATGATTCCTGTCGATTTTTCTTTTATCAAAAATCAAACCGAAGCATCTGACGCATCACACATAATCTCTGTTCTCATACCCATAGACATACACATGCCTTTCATCATGCCGCTGCACATCCCTGAGGTATTCATGAAAAATGTTGTTGTCATCATCGTCCGGTTCTCCTTTCTGTTGTATTTGGATCTCTCCTGTTCACAATGGCTATTATAACAAGATCAGAAAAAAAGTGTTAATACACGTAACCTTGAGTCCGTTATAGGTATAACCTATAACTAATCTATAGGATTTACATGGCCTTTTCCTTGTATTTCTTCAGTTCTTTCACATAGATTTCCCCAATATGGCTGATCTTTGCACCCTTCCTCTTCAGATAACCAATCTTCATCTTCTCTGTCTCTTTCAATGGGATTGCCACATACTCATCCCCATTAAGGTCCTCACAGATGATACCTGAGCACAACGTGTAAGCATTGAGTCCCCTCATGAGATTCAGCAGAGTGGCCCGGTCATTCGCCTTGATCAATCGACGGTATTCGTAGGTACTTTTCATCTCCTCTGCCAGATACAGCGAACTGTTCTTTCCCTGATCAAAGGACAGACATGGATACTCATCCAACTCCTCCATAGAGATCACGTCCTGCTTTGCCAGTGGATGCCCTACCCACAAATATACAAACGTATTACACTGAAACAGTTCCACAAATTCAAGACCATTCTCCTTGAACATTTTGTTCAGAACCTGCTCATTAAAATCATTTTCACAAAGCACACCGATCTCACTTTTAAAATCCTTCACGTTCTCGATCACGCTGGCTGTGGTTGTCTCGTGCACTGCAAACTCATACTGCTCCATGCCAAACTGCTTCACTGTCTCCACAAAGGCTTTCACTGCAAAAGTATAATGCTGAGTGGAAACACTGAATTTCTCACGGGTCTTCTTGTCAATGTATTTGGATTCCAACAATCCAAACTGCTCCGTCACCTGACCGGCATAGCTTAAAAATTCTTCTCCCTCCGGTGTAATGACAATTCCACGGTTGGATCGCAGAAAAATGTCAAACCCCACCTCCGACTCCAGTTCGCGGATCGTCTCCGACAGACTGGGCTGGGAAATAAATAACTGCTTCGCCGCCTCATTGATAGAACCGCTGCGGGCGATCGTCAGGGCGTATTTTAACTGTTGAAGCGTCATGGTTGTCTCTCCTTATCTTTTCAATTCTTTCAGGATCTGCTTCTGCTCATCTGTGATCCGATAACTTTCTCTCGCCTTCTGGATCGTCTTATTATGCACCCAGACAGAAAGTCTGTTTTCATGAATATAAGGAAATGCAGCATCCCACTGTTTGGCAAGTGCCGTAGCAAAAAACCAGGCAATCATCATATTTACATAGTATTCCTCCGACTGCACCTGCGCCGGAATCTCCAGATACTCCGGCCGGAAATCCTCATCCAGATAAAAGCTCATCAGCATTTCCATGCCAAACCTGCAGGTATACGTATGTTCCGATGCTGACCAGCCCCGTATCTTTTCAATCAACTCCGATCTATGCCGCTTAAACACTTTCGGTGACATGATATCGCACACTGCCCAGTTGTCTATATATGGAAGAAACCGATCCGTCTCTCTGATACATCGATCGTAATCCTTGATCTCCGAGATCAGAATTGCATGTAAAATATCTTCATCATAGTATGTATGGGGAAGCTCTTCCAGAAATGCCTGCACCGCCTCCGGATCCTCCTTCGTCAACTGCTTTGCCAGCTTTCTCATGACCGGAATACGAACTCCTATAATCCGTTTCTTCGCTATCGTTGGGAGCAGTCTGCTCTGAAATTCTCCATAAGGCTTATCCTGCAGTGCAAATATCTGTTGCTGTATCATATATGCGCTCCTAATATTTCCAATGTTTTCTGATCCATCTTTCCATCAAAGTACTTGTCCAATACCTGCTGGAAAATCTTTACGCTTGGCACCGCTTGGGAAAATAATGTCATAGAAGATCTTAATTTCAAATCGTCAGGATATCCCATCACATCTTCTGCATCATTCGCAGAAAGCCCAAGCAAAACACCACAGATCTCGATCATATGCGCTCCCAGCATCGGATGCTGCATATAAGCCCTCGCTTCCTCCAGATCCGCAATCGCATAAAATCTGGAAGTACTGCTGAGTCCCAGTCCCACAATCTGCGGAAATATGTACCACATCCAATGGCTTTGCTTTCGTCCCTCACGGATCTCTTCCAAAGCTCTGCTGTATGACCGGTCATGCGCCTCCACAAAACGACTGAGATCTGCTTCTATTCCTCTGGAATCTCTCATGACATCATCCCCTCCCTCTATCAGATCAGGCTGTATTGCATCCATTCATAATGCAATCTTGACCCCTCCACGATCTCCGGTGGAAGAAGATCGCGTGCAACAGTCTTCAGTTCCTCCTCCGGCATGTCAATGCGCTGTAATAACGCATAGTCTCCGTCAATTCTTTCTACAATGTAGTCACAGGTTAGCATGGTTTCTCTCCTTCTCTTATAATCCATTGTCCTTTACGATTGGTTCCTTCTCGTACCAATAATTCATTCTTCTGCATCTTCCGAATATAATAATTTACTGTATTTTGGTTCATTTCAAGCTGATCCGCAATTTCCTTCTGAGAAATAGTAGATTCTTCACGTATTAATTTCAAAATGTTTTCCTCTAAACCATCAGATGCAGATTGGGTAGTTGATTGGGTGGTATTCTCTACACTAAACTTTTCGTTCAATGGAACAATAATTCGAAATACATCACCCTCAATAAATTCTGAATTCTTTCCAGAATAAATTTTGTTGTACTTATACAAGTTTCTCACACCTGAAGCCAACTTATCCGCATATCCAATATTCTGAAAGAAATCCGCAATAATAGGATTCTTTGGATAAGGCTCTGTACAATCCGATGTCAGAACACCATCCTGTAATGCCCGATTTGCATTCTCAACATACATCTGTTTTTTCTCAATCACAAATTTCGCCTGATATGTGCTTGTATATTCCCGATGCACCATCGTTTCACATCCTTACAAACTTACAAGACTCTCAAACAAACACCTGGCAAAGACTTCTGTTGGCTGCGTTTCACATCCTTACAAACTTACAAGACTCTCAAACGGCTGTGTATCACCCCTTGCGGGTGATATTGTTTCACATCCTTACAAACTTACAAGACTCTCAAACGCTATGTCCATCATAAAGTCCCTGTTGAGTGTTTCACATCCTTACAAACTTACAAGACTCTCAAACAAGTGAAGATAAAGTATGATCCGGAAACAGGTTTCACATCCTTACAAACTTACAAGACTCTCAAACCACCATCTGTGCTGATTTCTGTATTGATATGTTTCACATCCTTACAAACTTACAAGACTCTCAAACATCACAATTATCCGGTCTGTTCTGTTCTGCGTTTCACATCCTTACAAACTTACAAGACTCTCAAACGCTATGTCCATCATAAAGTCCCTGTTGAGTGTTTCACATCCTTACAAACTTACAAGACTCTCAAACTGTAGAGAAATTCTGCTTTTTAAGTTCTCAGTTTCACATCCTTACAAACTTACAAGACTCTCAAACTCCCGGTGGGTACGTGTATCAAGATCGCCGGTTTCACATCCTTACAAACTTACAAGACTCTCAAACGGGGATATGACATTCAGGGAGCGGTCTATCGTTTCACATCCTTACAAACTTACAAGACTCTCAAACTTTCCAATATGTATGCGACGGCGTTCTGTCGTTTCACATCCTTACAAACTTACAAGACTCTCAAACATTCCCATTGCTCGTCTTCCCATTTCTATTGTTTCACATCCTTACAAACTTACAAGACTCTCAAACAGTCAGCCGTGATTGCAAAACATGGATTTGGTTTCACATCCTTACAAACTTACAAGACTCTCAAACCACCACTGTGTTCATGACCCTCTAGCTATCGTTTCACATCCTTACAAACTTACAAGACTCTCAAACCTCCCATTCAGAATCAAACTTTGGAAGATAGTTTCACATCCTTACAAACTTACAAGACTCTCAAACTAGAGTATATGTGCACAAAGACGATGGAGAGTTTCACATCCTTACAAACTTACAAGACTCTCAAACCCAATAATCCACTTTCTATGATGATTAGGTGTTTCACATCCTTACAAACTTACAAGACTTTCGCCGGCTTCTTCTCTCGCCATCCGTCTGTTTCACATCCTTACAAACTTACAAGACTCTCAAACAGCTATAAGAAACTAAAATTCATTGCAACAGTTTCACATCCTTACAAACTTACAAGACTCTCAAACTGTATTATGAAGCGAAGAACGTATTCCGTTAGTTTCACATCCTTACAAACTTACAAGACTCTCAAACCTAAATCCATTTGCGACTCGATTCTCAAAAGTTTCACATCCTTACAAACTTACAAGACTCTCAAACAGTCTTGTCTTTTTCGGAATTGCTTTTCTGGTTTCACATCCTTACAAACTTACAAGACTCTCAAACTTCATTCTTTCATCATTATTTATAGCAATCGTTTCACATCCTTACAAACTTACAAGACTCTCAAACTGCTGTTTACGAATTGCGGTACCTGTGTTTGTTTCACATCCTTACAAACTTACAAGACTCTCAAACTCCAGCTCCTCGATACTGATTTTGAAGAATGTTTCACATCCTTACAAACTTACAAGACTCTCAAACCTCAAATTCAATTTTAGGTCATCACCGAGCTATACATATCGACATATGCTGTAAGTCTATTCCAAATTGATTATACAACAATCATGATCTACAATACATATTTTTTCATTTTTCAAACGATTCCTATGTACGTTTTCCAACAGAACAAATGACATTTTCTCATAAGCACTAAATTCATATAATTGTTCCATTTCACTATCAGACAAATATGTTTTCAAATTTACAAATATAATCACCTTTATTTTACATAATTGATGCAACAACCTTAAATACTCCACAATCCTCTCCAGTAATGTTACACCTTCTGTTTCTAATCGAACATTATATGCTTTTAATAAATTAGGAATATTTTCTTCAATATCAAACGTCACATGATATGGTACTTTTTGAATCATTTCTTCCAAATAAGAAACCACTCTCGCATGGGTCTCACTTGTTTCTACAAATAACCGGTCCACAGTTTCCATACACAGCTCCTGATAAAGTTTCTGCATAATTCGCCGCTCATTGAGATCAATAGAAAAAGGATCAATGATAATTTCTGCTATTTTCGAAAAAGTAATTATTTTATCTTTTTCCGACAAGATAATATTTCCATCTCCATTTCGTTTTTCTGCGCAGAAAGTTTCTATCAATTTCGAAAAAAAGATCGGTGATTCAGCCACTAAAATATTAATCTGGTTTTCCATTATGTTTAATTCGATTCCATATTCACCATAGGTTAATTTCATAAAATCACCAGTCTTTCATCCGAATTTAATACATCTGTTTTACAGTTTCCAACAATATATTCCATTTTTGAATACTGTTTTTCTGTAACTTTTAGTACCTGTACAATTCCAGAATATGGTTTATTTTTTCGGACATTTTCCACGATTGCATCTCCTACTGTCGAGTTCTGAGCCAGCTTACAATACACAGACTCCTGAAGCATTAGAAATCCACTTTTAATTAAATACTTTCGAAATGTCCGATATACTCTACGGTCATCCTCCGTTGTAACCGGAAGATCAAAAAATACTAATATCCTCATATATCTATAACTCATACTGATAAAATTTAATTAAAGAAATATCATTGGCACTCAATGCATCAAAAATACTTTTGCAATAAATCTTGATTGCATTATTGACATATTCTTTTCTACCTGCAACCAAGATTTCTTTTTGCAAAATTTCCAAAATCATTCTTTTTTCCTCAGCTTCAAACTTTTGTGGCATCATATCTCTTACCCTTTGATCCACAATCGGTCGAAAAGGTTCCATCAGATCTGATCCTAAGTTAAACTGATTAAACATGTTATTGTGAAACAGCCCCAACTGTGTGATATAACCGTTCAAAATAATTTCACGATTAAATGTTGACAACAAAATTCCATAACCATAATTCAGTGCAGCATTTATACTATTTTCTTCTGTTCTTGTAAAATCCATGCCAAATAATGCATTAAAATAAACCTTTGCAGCATGACCTTCCCTATTTGTCGCATCTCCGTATTCAATCTCTTCAACGTATTTTCGCAACAGTTGTACTTCTGATTTTCCATAAACATCCAGTACCTCTATCTGTTTTCTGATTTTTTCCGTTACAATCTCTGTCCAGATTACAGTTTTTTGTTGTTCACTCCATTTTATTTGCTCTCGAATCTTGGCACTGGTATCATGGCTCCCATAATATGGAAGAAGTTCCGAGGATGGATTTCTTTTCTCATCACAGAAAACAACCTTTATTTTCTTTTTTACCAATTCATTTAGAAGTGCTACTGTCAAAGACACCGCTGTTGATTCAATTATCAATATGGATATCTCGCTAAGATGAATCTTTACCGTCGTATCTTTCCGAACAACGAGATACCCTAACTGATAATCTAATTTTGCACTGCTTGACACTACAACTGTACGCCAACTCATACATTCAGCAGGTCTACCTGCTTTTCATAAAGTCCAGTTATTGATTGATGAATTAATTTAAATTCTTTTGATTCTGATATATTCTTACTCACTTTCATAGTTCCTGCTGATGATGTTTCTCCTATAAGTGTAAGATTAGCTTTTACAACCCCTATTTTACTTAAATTTAATAACTCTAATAATAATTGTCGTTGTTCAGTAATCTCTAACTGATTAAATTCACATATTCTTTTTCTTAATTTTTCTCCTACTGGATTCGGTCTCTTTGCGTAGATTCCTTCTAAATGCTTTTCGCAAAGCAGATTATATAACTCGCTGTTCTCTTCTTTTGTAATCACCTCGTCTATTGTCTCTTTTTCTAATTTTTTAATGTAGTTGATCCATTCCTGCCTTAGACAAAGCTGTACTGCATTACGCATGATAATTTGATTTCCTGTTTTTCCTGATAAATACATATAATACCCATCTTTTTTGACCAGTGACTGAATCCGAATCTTTCTTATTCTAATATCTGAATTTATCAGACCAAGTACTTCTGTACAATACACTTCCAACTGTTTCGGATCTTTTTCTATCCTATCTTTCCAAAGAATAGGAACAGTTTCTAATGTTCGTACTCTTTTTTTCTTCTGCTCATGCTCGACCAAAATAAAATAAGCTGTAGATACACTGCTAAATCCACCATATTTTCTGACATTTCGAAGTTTTAAATCCGAACTTTTCAAAGGAATATAACCATCACCCTGTGCTTTTTCTGCACCATATAATGTCTGATTTGCTAGTCCTCCCGTCCCTTCAAAACTAAGACGTGTCAACAGCGGTGTGTTTCTTGCCAACATTTTCCGTACTGTTTCAATCGTTATCTTCTGTTCTTTTTCTGGTTTAGCAATCCATGCCTCTTCTCCATTTCTTACAACATTCCACTCAAACACTCTGCTCAGATTATAAGGCTCTTGTTTTTTGATAAAATTGATTGGATTATTTGTAAACTTTGTATAATACACATTACCAACCACAATATTTAAATATGCATCATGAGCATGGTGAAATTCATTAACAACTCGAGATTTTAAAATCTTATATTGATTACGGAAATCCGATACATTTTTTGCTTTTGCATACACCATTGTTGTATCTGGCAATACTTCTTTCAGAATTTTAGTAATTCCTTTTGTTCCCTGACTGGTCTCCACAAGCTGTCTGGCAATAAATCCTGCTTTCTGTTCATCTGAAAATGGATTTCTATCTGTAAGCCGCTTAAATTTTTCATCATTAATCAATTTCTGATGATGAAGCTCTCTCCAAAATGAAATCTGTTTGTTATAAATGCTTTCCTCCAACGGATATTTATCACTCTTATGCGCATTTTTCTGTTTTTCAACCAGAACCATATTATTTTCCAAATTATCATCTTTCACAAAATGTCTTGGATAAATATGATCAATATCATACAAATTATTATCGAATAACTGACTCAAATCAATTATATTTCCTGTATACATGCATCGACCTCTTTGTGTCAGATACAAATACATTTTTTTACTGCGAATAGTTCCCGACTCTTCTGCATTTTCAATTACATTTTTCCAATCATGATCCTCTTCTCTTATATTTTTATATAAATCCAGAAATTTTTTTGCTCTGGAATCTTTTATATCATTTTTCTCCCCGTGTTCTCTTGTCATTTCTACAAAAAGACGTTTGGGTGGTTGTCCCATTACTTTTTCAGTCTCTTTTAACACGAGTAATGTCTGCCAAATCATTCTCTTAACTGGTGCTGAAAAATAATATCCTTCCAAATCTTCTGGTTGAATTTCTTTAAGTGTTTTCTCTAAATTTTCCTGTCGTTTTTCCAATTCTTTTTTATACGTATATTGGCTATTATCCAAAAGTTCCATAAGATTGTCATTGGTCTCCCACAACATTCGAATCAATGACATTTTTTCTCCTGTATCTTTTCTGCTTCCCTGTAGTTCGAGAAATTCTTTAGACAAATTTCCCCAGTCTTTCAGCTTAAATCCAAGGATTCTCTTTATCTGATTCTGCGTAAGAATACTTCCATAATTTTCTTCCATTTGTTCTTTAAGAAATTGTTTGGAGTTTCCATAAACAGTACACCAGAATATTATCTTCTCTATCATTTTTTTACAGGAATCTTCCTTCATCTGATCACCAAAAATTGCTCTGAATTTTCCATATGAACTTAGTGAACTATTTATGGAATCCATCATCCCAGTAAGTTCATCCTCTGATCCTTCCTGCAAAATTCCACAGCCTTTCAGATAATTTGCAATCGATTTTTTAGAGACTTTCTTTCCCCTTGTAAACAAATCTGTATATATTTTTTGTTTGATTTCTACGGGCAATTTTTCATTACGCACTTTAAGATTATTCAACTCATTCAGCACACTAAAGCATTCATATTCCAATGAAGATTTTGGTAAGACTTGCTCCCCTCCCATATAAGTACAGCGTCTGACCATACGTGAAATGAATTCCTCTGAAGTTTTCTTCTTATCAATCTTCTGATCCATATTCCACGGAAAGACTTTCCCTTCTTCTTTACGAATTACCCATCCATTTCCATTATTTTTTGCACTATTTGTTGATAACGGTCCAATATAATAGGGAATTTGAAATGTAAATAACTGTAAAATTCTCTCTGAAACAGATAAACCACTCTCATCTTTTTCAGATAAAAAGGAAAGGTATTTTTCTGCATTTTTCAAAATCTGCTTCATTTCTTTCGCATGGATCTGATTTGGAATTACACCATTTGCAGATGTCATCTGTTTCGGAAGGAAATGATTCTTTTCAATTTCTTCCATAATGTAAATACAGTCTTTGTCATCCGCAGGAAATTCTTTTAATATTTTTTTCAAAGTTGCATACAACGCATCTTTTGTACGCTCTGACATATTTCTCCGTTCTTTACCTCCAGAATTTACAGAACGGACATATGCACTATAAGTTGCTTTTTCTACACTACGAAACAAAAACGCATACTGTTCCCGTGTCCCATACTTTTTGATTACACACTTAAGTTTTTTTAAATCATTCTTATGTTTCTCATATTCCTGTACTCGTGCTTCTGATAAATACTTATGCGTTCCCATAATTTGATTCAGCGTTGCAGAATCATACAATTCCTTCATACAAAGAATTAAATCAAAACGTTCTTCTCCCAAAATATCTGCAAGTTCTTCTGCTTTTTCGTCAAATCCACTGTCTGAGAAATTGATCTTAATACTTTTATCAAAATCATCTGCAAGCTTCTTTCCATACAAAACTTTTACACTCTTGTCCAATCCAAGAATACACTCTAATAAAGCAATATGTTGTTTCTGCTTTTTATCAATACCAAGTAAATCAATTAGTTTTTCCGCTTTTTTCTTTCTTGAAAGATCCCTTGCACACATCAAATTCTGAAACTGAACTTCACCAAATTCAATTGGAAATTCCAATTCCAACACATCTCTTGCCATCAATACAAAATCACAATAAATGTCTTTCATCTTTCGATTTTCACCATCAATTCCAAGAGATGCATTCAAAAAATGCCCGCGGTGTTTATACATATTTAAAAGTGCCAGATATATTAATCTCACATCATGAGGTTCCTGAGAATGTAATAACTCCTTGCGAAGATGGTAAATTGTTGGATACTCTTTAAAATAATCTTTATCCGTGTAATTCTTATCCGCAAAAATCCCGTATTTTTCGTTTACTTCTTCATCTTTATCTTCCTGAAAATATTTACTGTTTTCCAGTCTCTGAAAAAAATTAGGATCTACTTTTATAACTTCATCATGAAAATACTCTTTTAATAAACCAATTCTTACAACTTCTCTCTGTCTTCGTCTTCTGGCGACTCGAAATGTCCTTCTGGCTTCCGCAGTGTCCGCTTCCTCAAATTCACGAATTCCCCACATATCTCTTCCATGTTTTTTAATCAAATTATATTTTTCATCAGTCACTGCCCAACCAACAGATGATGTTCCCATATCCAATCCCATATAATATCCCATAAACTTTATCTCCTTTTTAGTTTTGTTATTTTCACTTGCATTTTCTTAAAAAGACTGCTATCATAATTATAAATTTACAAGACGAGTGCAAATAAGGTTTAACCGAAGCCGTCGAAAGACTCTACATGGTGTAGAACTTAAAGATCTGGAAACAGATCTTTTTTGTTACTTTTTTATATTTTTTGTTTCTTATTTCTGATCTTACCATACTTTTGCACAAAAATATACTGTTAACGTTTCATCGAAATGTTTTTTAGTTTTTTGTACAAATCGTCTCTTACCCACCTATCCAAAATATGCTATACTTGCCTCTGTTACAACACAACAAAGTCAAAAGAAATGAGGTGTACACCTATGTCTGATACAGCAACTGTTCACGATCAGTATTATGAGATGGCAAATGCACCGGTCAACCGGATCATTCCGAAGCTGGCTGTGCCAACCATTATCAGCATGCTGGTCACATCTATTTATAATATGGCTGATACCTTTTTTGTAAGTCAGCTTGGTACCAGTGCTTCTGGTGCCATCGGCATCGTATTTTCTGCCATGGCGATCATTCAGGCACTGTCCTTCATGGTCGGTATGGGAAGCGGCAATTACATTGCCCGTTCCATCGGTGCCGGAAAGCGGCAGCTTGCCGAACAGGTGGCTTCTGTTGCATTTTTTACGGGATTGATCATCGGACTGCTGATTGCGGTTCTGGGAAATCTGAGTCTTAGAAATGTAGTATTTTTCCTTGGTGCCACAGAGACCATCGCACCTTTTGCCCAGGACTATGCACGTTATATTTTCCTGGCTGCACCATTTATGGTCACTTCATTTATTATGAATAATCTGCTTCGCTTTCAAGGAAAAGCTCTGTTTGCCATGGTCGGTATCACTACCGGAGGAATCCTGAATATGATCCTGGATCCTATCTTTATCTTCAGTCTGGGACTTGGAACTTCCGGTGCAGCATTGGCGACTGCTCTGTCGCAGGTGATCAGTTTCTGCATTCTACTTTTTATGTGCAATACAAAAAAGGAATGTATCACGATCCATCCGAAGAATTTTCGTCCAACCTTAAGTATCTACAAAAATGTGATCTACGGCGGTATTCCATCCCTTGGCCGTCAGGGAATCGCCAGCGTTGCAACCATCATCATGAATGTAATGGCTCATCCTTACGGAGACGCAGCAATCGCTGCCATGTCTATCGTCAGTCGTTTTATGATGTTCATCAACTCCGCCATCATTGGATTCGGTCAGGGATTCCAGCCTGTCTGCAGCTATTGCTTTGGTGCGAAGATGTATGGCCGCGTCAAAGAAGCCTGCTGGTTCTGTATCAAAGTCAGCACAGCAATCCTGCTGGTTTTCTGCGT
Source organism: Hominiventricola aquisgranensis (assembly GCF_040096225.1). Lineage (NCBI taxonomy): Bacteria > Bacillati > Bacillota > Clostridia > Lachnospirales > Lachnospiraceae > Hominiventricola > Hominiventricola aquisgranensis. The sequence continues at coordinate 66,460 of NZ_JBBMFC010000008.1, forward strand.
TACTGGTTTTGCTTTCTCCGGACACATCATAGAACTGTTCCGAAAAGGCGATCCTGATGTCATCCGCATCGGTACATTGGCTTTGAGATTGCAGCTTGTAACACTTCCATTACAGGGTGTGATCATTATGGGAAATATGATGCCCCAGTCGATCGGCTACGGCATCCGTGCCACACTGGTCTCCATCGGTCGCCAGGGACTCTTCCTGATCCCGGCACTGCTGATCCTGACACCAATCCTCGGTCTTCTGGGAATCCAGATCTCCCAGCCCATCGCCGACCTCTGCACCTTCTTCCTTGCAGCTTTCGTCATGAACGGAATCTTCAAAGAAATGGATGCCGCCAAATAAAGCCCGGGAAGCACATACATATACAACCTCGAAGAAGCCCAGGAAGCACACCTACATATGTAACCTCGAAGAAGCCCAGGGAGTGCTTACATATAAGAGCGCTGCTATGAATTGGAGCGGACATAGGCAGCAAAAAGTCCTCACAAGGAGAATATCTGCTAAGATATACTCATTGTGAGGACTCTTTTGTTGACTATGCTCCGATACACTTCATACGAGCCTTATATGTATGCGCTTCCTGGGCTATTCACAGACTACATATCTTCATGCGCTCCCTGGGCTTCTCAAAATTTAATTCCTTTGATGCTTTCCAAAATCATCTTTTTGTTTTTCTCATGAAGATACGTTTCGTTTAACTTACTTTTTCGATACTGCAGATATGTATTTTCTGTACACCTAATCAGCAACTTTGCAAAATACTGTTCCCAGCTAAAATAATCTTTGCTGTCAATATACTGTTCCGGCTCCAGCAAAATCGTCCGTATTTCCTTTTCATCCACAATACCTGACTGCAATATAATCCATTCAAATGATTCAGGCAAATACAATTTCACATTTGATTTCACTTTCACTTGGTTATACAATCTGTTCATTTCAGGACCTATGGCTGCACCGTCTGCAATAACACAAGTTTCTTCCTTAGGGCAGTGCCCGTAAAACAGGAAAAAATTAAAAGTCCCAATTTTCAAACCGGAGACCTGAAAGAATGCCTGAAGCCCGATCGTTTTCAGGTTGGTCGCCGCAGAAAAATCAACGAACACCTGATCACAGGTAATATTGACAGGTCTTAATTCTTGTCCGGCAGAAGAATAGCCATTGTAACCGGTATATACTCCACCGAAATCTTTCCGGATCGTTTCTGTGGAAGCCGGAATCTTGATGGAAATGCTCTGGATACCGGCGGCCGTAATATTCTCTTGATACCACTCCGGGTTGATACCGGCGAGCGTCTTTTGATCTGTTGTCGAATCCCACAGGAATGCCTCGTCCGTCGAAATCTCAAGCGTGGTGGCTCCTGCCGTCATGACGCCCGTGTCCTCGTCTGCCGCGGCCGCCGTGATCGGCGACGCGATCAACGAAATCAGCATTTTGTTGTTCGCGTTACAAATGCTCGACGATTATCTACATATTTCATGTGTGAATTTTACCAGAAAAGTACTAGAAATTCAAGACCGTTCTTAATTTTACGCATGACGAAAAAGCCCCAAAAAATTCATTTTTTTTGGGGGGCTTTGTTTGTTGCGCCTATTTTGCAATTGGAATATATTTCGTTCTGCTGTATTCACGAAAAATCACAATTTTGTAAATGTTTCGTTCTCGAAAAATAAACAAAATGCTGATTTAGTCCAGCGCCGGTCAAACGGCGCGTTCGCTATCTTTACACAAAATGCTGATTTCGTGACCTATGAGACAAGCCCCAGTCGGTCCAGATGCCGCTGCTGTTCCGCCCCGCTAACCATCAGGTAAATGTGGGTGGTGTCGATGCTACTGTGGCCGAGGACATCCGCAAGGCGCACGATGTCCCGGCAGACGCGGTAGAATGTAGTGGCGAACAAATGCCGCAGATTGTGGGGGAACACCTTGGTCGGCTCCACCCTCGCCGTCTTGCACAGCCGCTTGAGTTCGTACCAGACCTGCCGACGCGAAATGCCCTTCCCGCTGCTTGTGAGAAAAATCTCACCGGCAGCGATTTTTTGTTTCTTGGCGTACTGCATCAGCTTGCAGCACAGCTTGGCGGGGAGTAAAATCGTGCGGATCTTGCCCTTGAGGGTGATGGTGGCCCGTCCAGCCTTCGTCAGCTCCTTAGCGCTGTCCCGGAAGATCTGCCGCTGGATCTTCAGGAATTTCACCTTGATCGGCAGACCGGCAAACCGACAGAAGCTGTTCAACGACGCCAGCATGGAGTTGATGGTGCGCGGCGCGTAGCCCCGGTGGCTCAGGTGGCTTTTCCAGCCCGCGGCGGTCTCCTTGGTGACGGTGCGCCCGTCCAGCCAGCGGGCAAAGGCCGTCAGGTCGCGGCGGTATTTCGAGATCGTCCCCGCCGAGCGCTCGTCTGCCAAAAGGGACAGGCAGTAGGCGTCGGTGCGCTCTGTTGTGATGATGCTATTCATTGTTGATACCTCCCGAATGTAGTATCAACAGTTTACTCCGGTGGAGTGAAGTTGCCCGGAATTTGTGGAGAAAAAAAAACGCCCTATGGACGAGGGATCGTCCATAGGGCGTAGTGTTTGCTGTGAAGTTTAGCGGTTCAGGGTCTCAGCTTCCCATTCGGTGACATTGCCGGAAACGGTGTCGATGGTGAATTCGTACTCGGTGCCGCCGTAGATGATCTTGCCTTCATACTCCGGGCGGCCATCGTCGTAGTCCAGCTTCCATTCGTAGATGTCCTTTTCCGTTGCGCCTGATACACGGGCAAGGGCGGTCTGCTTTGCTGTCGCCTCGCTGACGGTGGCGCTGTTGCCGGTGCCGACCACAGTTTTCGCCTCATAGCCGGAGTTGACGATCTCGCCGGTAGCCACAGCGATCTCATAGTCATACTTTGCGCCGTTCGCGTACCATTCAAGCTCGTAGATTTGGCGGCCATCGTCATAGTCCAGCTTGGATTTGGTGATAGTGGCGTCCGCCGCATTCACGCCCGCATGGGCAAGGGCGATCTCCTGCGCCTTGGCTTCGTCCACCGCGCCGGTGGAGATGTTGGTGTTGGGGGTGGTCTGCGCCGGAGTGGTGGTCACGCCGGATGCAGTGGTATCCGTCTGAGTGCTGTCTGCGGGCGCGGCATTCTTATCCCGGTAACTCGCCTCCAGCACCTCGCCGCTCTCGGCGTTGATGGAATACGCATAGGTGTAATCGCCAGAGGTGAACTCCACCTTGTAGCAGGTAATCCCCGCGACCTCGCTGAGTGTTGCGGAAGAAATGTCCGCGTCTGCCGCTTCAATGTTGGCAGCGTCCAGTGCCGCCGTCTGCGCCTGCTCCATGCTGATCTTTGCCGTCTGATCTGCCGCAGGCGTATTGCCGCATCCGGCCAGCGCCGCCGCAAGCATGAGCGCTGTTCCGGTCAAAAGCCATTTTTGTTTCATGAGATTTTCCTCCAATCGTGAGTATTGCGTGAAGTGTAACAGATAGAAACATACCTTGTCAATAGGGAAAGCGAGATCCGGTATGACCGTAAACCGACAGTATCGCTTCCTTTAGAAAAAATCAGTTTTCCGAACACGAACGCACTTTTGCGTTTTCGTTTCCGGAATACTCCTGCTAAAATTCTAATATGCGAATTTTTTATTCGCTTTTTAAGTTTCGTATTGCTATTTTTAGAAAAAGTGGGTATACTGAATTTGGAGGTGGTATCTGTGAATGAAACTCCTATTGTTCGCATCCAGCGGGCAAGTATCAAAAAATTTAGAAATGTTGAGTCCGGTGACATTCGTTTTCCATGCAATTATGGAGAGGATATTTTTGCGCCGAAAGCTGATGTCCTCGGTATTTACGGTCAGAATGGCTCCGGCAAAACAACATTTATCGATGCACTGGAAATCCTAAAAACGCTGCTGTCCGGGCAAAAGGTCGGCGCAGAACTGTCAGACTGCATTTCCTACGGACAAGAGAAAGCAGAACTGCAATTTGAGTTCAGTATCCTCAAACTGCATGAGGGCAATGTTGCGTACAGACGGCGGTTTATCTATGCCGCCGCCTTGAGCAAAGACACGATCGATGAAACCATCAAGTGTGTCACATTCAGCAGCGATTCTGAAAAGACTTCTCGGCTGAAAACCATCTTTGAGTGTACACATCAGGAGGAAGATGATGTATTCACGCCGCAGGTGAAATCGGAATCGCTGTTCGGCTCTAAGCAAAGCGCAAAAATGAATGAGCTTCGCGTGACCAAGCTGCTGTGCCAGAAGGAGCACCGTTCGTTCCTCTTTGCTCCGGAGTTTCTGAAAATGCTCCATGACGCAGCGCAGGACAACGATGATGAAGTCGAGCCACTGTATGAAATGGCGCTTTACGCCAAGACCTCGCTCTTTGTCATTCTGAACCGCAACAACGGACTGATCTCGTTGGATGCAGCGATCCCCGTGAACTTCCGAACGGAAACGGCCGGCGGTATGTTCACACTGCCGATCGACCAGCCGAAAACAATACCGACTCGGTTCTTGGAGATCATTCGTCAGGTCATCTCGACCATCAGCACCGTCCTTTGCAAAATCATCCCCGGTGCAAAGCTGACGCTTGTGGAGCTTGGCACGGAGCTGATGGAGGACGGGAATCAGGGAACAAAGATCCAGTTAGCACGAGAGCTGCTCTGTGCCAATGGTGAACTGCACCGTTTGCCCTTGAAGTATGAATCCGAGGGTATCAAGAAAATCACCTCGATCCTGCATCTGCTGATCGCCGCATACAACGATCCGTCCATTACACTTGCAGTCGATGAACTGGATGCTGGTATCTACGAGTATTTGCTGGGCGAGCTGCTGCGGATCATGCAAAACTCCGGTAAGGGTCAGTTGATCTTCACCTCGCACAATCTTTATCCGCTGGAAACGCTGGAGAGCAATTCCATCGTCTTTACAACGACCAACCCCAGCGCCCGTTATACGCGCATCAAAAGTGTGCGGGCAACAAATAATCTGCGCTCCATGTATCTGCGTGAAGTCATTCTCGGAAGTGATGATGACGCAGCACTCTATGAAGAAACCAATGTGTCTGAAATCGCTCACGCAATGAGAGTCGTCGGCAAGCGTATGGAGAGCATTTCTTTGTCGGATGACGCCCCCTCGGAGGTGTCCAATGGCTAAGAAGAAAGTTATGCTTTTTATCGTAGAGGGTCCAACAGACGAAACCAGTCTTTCTACGGTTTTGAACCGTATCTTTTCTTCCTCAACGGTAAAATTTCAGGTCGTTCACGGGGATATTCTGACCCGCGATTTCACTTCTTCGGATAAGATCGTGGCTGCCGTTTGGGAACAGGTCAAGGAGTTTATGGGCAGTATCTACAGAAAGAGCGATATTTGCAGAATCGTTCATCTCACCGACATGGACGGTGTATTCATCCCTGATGATGCTGTTGTCGAAGATGATTCAATGGAAATAGGCGCTCCGCCTTATTACACGGAAACGCAAATCCAAACGCCGAACCGTGCGGGGGTTCTTAACCGCAATCAGCGCAAACGGGACAATATCGACCGGCTCTCTGCCTGCCCTAAAATTGCAACCATTCCATACAGTATGTACTACTTCTCTTTGAATTTGGAGCATATTCTTCATGGAAGGACAAATCTTTCCGACTGGGAAAAGATTCGGTGTGCCGAGGAGTTCGACTTGAAGTACGGCGATGACCCGGACGGATTTACGCTGTTTATGAAGGAATCTTCCTTCTCCGTATGCGATGATTACCGCAGTTCGTGGGCGTTCATCAAAACAGAGTTACATTCTCTGGAACGGTATAGCAATTTTGGTATTGAGTTGCCGTCTGTGGAACCCGCGGAAGCTGAAACTGATAACTGATTTTCAGCGAGGAGCACCGAAACGAAGGATTTGCAAGCAATGGAAAGGGATATCCTTTCCGCTTGTTGGGGAGTGCCCCAAACCCCCGAAAAATCCTGACGGATGTTTTCGATTGCCGTCCAAAGTCCGACAAACCCTGCGCCGGTCGGCGCAAAAGAAATGCCGCAGGCAGTATCTCAATGATACCGCCTGCATTTTTCTTTTCTGCTGGAGATCGCTCTTTGTACATATTGCGAAATGCTAAAAATCAACGTCGTTTATTTTATACAAATTTTCGCTGGTTTGTGCGGCTGAAAACTATTCAGATTGACAATTTCATAGTAGTTTGATATGCTTTATTTAGATAAATAACCCAAACTCTTAGGAGAATGGCAGAAATGGCAAAACAGAGGAAACTCTGTGGCGCAAAGCTATGCCTTGCTTCTTGCGCTCGATAAGACCGACCTTCTCCAATTCGGCATACAGGGCGATTGCCTTGTTGTGACCGCAGCCAAGAGCGCTCATGATCTCGCTCATGCGAAAATAAATGAACACACGCCCGTCCTCGTCCATCCAGCGGTTGCGTGCGGACAGGCTCATGCGGTCCAACATAAGCGCGTACAGCATCTTTGCCGACACAGAAAGCGTCTTGTAGGTGGGACTGAAAAGGATTTTGGGGATGCGGAAGAAAGTGTACTGTTCGGCTTCCAAGCCGTAATAATAATCCAAAGTGATAGGTTCTGACATGATGATTGCCCTCCATTTCTGCGACAGCGTAGGGCAATCCGTTCTTAATTAAACAAATTGTACGTTCGTCATCTGTTCCATATTTAATTTGAGCATAAAATCCGTCTTCGATTAAATCGAGATCATGAAGAACTTCAATATATTTGATTAAAGTATTATCAATGAAATCTTGTTCCTCTTTTATACGAACAATTGCCAGATTGACTACTTGTGTACGATTCTTTCCGACGAACTTAGTATATCGTGCAACATTGCTACCTGGATGCTTAACATCACCCCATTTTCCAACATACACCATAACATTCCTGTCTTTTTTATATAACTGATGCCAGTAACCTACAAACAGACTAATCATTTCAGCGTAAGACTTATATAACGATTAAGGGCACCAATTTGGGACAGTCAGAAAATGTTTTTTGCATTTTGATGGATGCAAAAATGCCACCCGAAGATTGTTCCCACGGGTGGCATCAAATTGTTTATGTTTATTCTTCCATGACTTCCAACATCATTCTGGCACCCAACTTAAATCCGTTTTGGAATATGAGGCAATCTGTAATAACTTGATTTTCTCGCACACAGTCGGTGTATTTCTCAAACAGTTCTTTCTATTCGTTCGTCATGGTGGCTTTGAGATTTTCTTCGTTCCTGTAGATCAGCTCCACTAATTTCTTGTACTCTTTGTTGGACGATGTATCATACTCGGTAGGTTCGATATTGCCGTACCAAAATTCTTCAAGCAATCTCATACAACATCCTCCCCATAAACCAGTTCACGGAGAATGATTTCCTCTGCCTGTGCTTTAAGACTGTTCATATGAGTTACCCATTCAAGCTGCTGTGTTACCTTGTCTGGTGCTGGATTCTTCGCCAACAGATCCGTCATCAGCAACTCTATTCGCATCGCACAGGTCTGCTGTACTTCCCACAGATGCGGGAACAGTGTTTCCGTCAAGACCATATCGTTAAAAAGCATCGGTTTGTTCTGTCCTAAGAACGTTCTGCGCATTCTGCCATATTCGCCAAGGGACTGTGTTTCCGTGTGTGCCAATCTGATGTCAGGGAAATAGTAATCACCGCATTGGGTATAAGTTAAGTTCTGAGTCATAATCGCACCTCCAATCAATCTGCTGTTTTCACTTAAATTGTACTGGATGGAGCAGGAAAAGTGAAGTTTGTCGCATACGAAAATGAGCGATACCTGGTCATTCAAACCAAGTATCGATCATTATGTTTTTTGCTAACCTCGACTGCCAGATGCCATAATCATAGAAAATTAGTTGCTTCCTGTATTATGGGCACCCAGCATTACCTGTCTTTTTTATCAAATCAAAAAGATTTGATTTTCCACCTGCGCTTTCACATTCAATTCCATACTCTTTGCCGATTGCCTCAAAAAACTAATAGCCTGAATTAGAATCTTCTACGAGCAATTTCTCCGGTTCTGACTGACAAGGCAGCATTTCTGAGTAAATCTGATACATCTGCTGATACACTTTTTTTGTATTCTGATATTTTCCAGATGCATGTAATCCATAGATTTCTTCCACACTATATGGCAGATTATATAGATTCTCTCTTGTAATCAGCACAAAATAATTGTCCGAATTGCGAACCTCTGCGGCAAATTCCTCTGTATTGATAAATGCATTCTCTTCATCTGTAAAAATAATATTTCCATGCATATTCTGCAAAAGAAGTTTCCAGTTCGCACCCTCCAATACTCTGCATGGAGCTTCACAGACCACATCAACTCCACTGGATCTGCCAAGATTTTCAGCCTGGCGCAGCATATTGATCAATGTTGTCTTTCCTGTTGCACTGTCCCCTTGAATAATTGTAATATTTCGCCTTATCTCAAACTCATAATGCAGTCTGTTATTCTGTAGGACAACTCTGTATTTTCCCTTCATCAGACCTCACCTAAACAAATTTCCCTGCAATCCCAATGAACTCCTGCATATTATGAACCATATCTCCGGTATTCAATATCTTCGCTTCCATAGGTTCCTCGCCAAAATCCATAATATGCCGCAGATTAATTGTCAGATTCTTCATCCGACTGATCTTCAGAATCCATTTTGCACAATTATCACCACATGCAGAAGCATTAAAAATCTGTTCTTTATCATCCAAAGCCATCAATATCAGTGTTTTCACACCACCAGATAATTCCTTTGGCGATATCGGCCCCAATACTGGACTCTCAATCAGATGCGCTCCAATCACTTCTGACCGGTCCACATCCCTAATCATCTCTCTCGACAGTTCATCCGTGATCTATTCATCTTCATACGTATTGTCAAAGTATACCGGTGGATAATAAATCGCCTTATCCATCTTTCCCAGATAAATACTCAGCATAACTGCCCTCCCATTCAAATACTATCCCCATTATAGATGAAGCCTATACCCACGTCAAATGCTAATTCTAAAGTATACGCACATGACCCTGTAAAGCTCAAAGCACTCATAATATATACAACCTCTAAGAAGCCCGGGAGCACGCATACATATACAACCTCGAAGAAGCCTAGGAAGCACACCTACATATGTAACCTCGAAGAAGCCCAGGGAGTGCTTACATATAAGAGCGCTGCTATGAATTGGAGCGGACTGCATGACAGAAAAATCCGGTCAGAGCGAACACTTCTTTTTAGTGTCCGATCTGTCCGGATTCTTTTGTTATGCTGTACGATACACTTCATACGAGCCTTATATGTATGCGCTTCCTGGGCTTCTCAAAGACTACATATCTTCATGCCCTTCCTGGGCTATTCACAGACTGCATATCTTCATGTGTTCTCTGAGCTTCTCACCTATTCAATCTGCTCCGCAAACATGAGGCAGAAACTGATAAGCAGCAGGATGCAAGATCCCCAGATCACCGGCACGCCATAATGAATGGAGAGATTTCCACCAATTCCGGCACCAACAGCAAAGAGGAAGATCACACCAAAATAATGTCCCACCTGCTCCAGCTGCTGCTTTTTATGATTCCTCATGAAAGCGGATAATGCTGCCATTCCGCTTCTCAGATTGCCAATACACATGGTGCTTGCATAGGCATATCCATCCACTTTACGAAATGCCTGTACCTGCATGGCACATGCAAAGGATACCAGTGCAGTTGCTCCCATGTTCATCTCTGCCGGCATGAATCCTACAACAAACAGGATCAGGATCTCCATCAGCAAGATGCTCTGTCTCCAATGGAGTTTTTTTGCATAACGGAACCGTTCTGCGATTCTCTCAGCTACCAGTACACCTCCTGCAAAAGCCAGAAGTGGCACCAGATATCGAAGTCCCTTCTGCCAGTTTCCGGTCATCAGGTTCTGACTCATAAGGACTACGTTTCCAGTCTGTGCATTGGAAAAGACTTCATTTCTGGTGTTATAGGTATATGCATCCTGAAAACCGCCAGATAATGCCAGAAATGCATTATTGATAAATGCCTCTGACATCTGCTGCTTTTTTGATAACTTGTAAAAACTTTTCATGATGATTAATTTTGATGCTCCTTTAGATACGCTTTTCTTCCATCATCATAAAGGTTATTACCCTCACTGTCAATAATAACTACTAACGGCATATCTTCTACGTACAATTTTCTGAGAGCTTCTGCACCCAGATCCTCATATGCGATCAGTTCACATTTCTTGATACATTTTGCAAGCAGTGCTCCTGCTCCGCCGATCGCTCCGAAGTACACACCACTGTATTTTTTCATAGCATCCACTACTTCCGGAAGTCTTGCTCCTTTTCCGATCATACCACGGGCACCTACAGACATCATGGTTGGTGCATACGCATCCATACGTCCGCTGGTGGTCGGTCCTGCACTTCCGATGACCTGTCCTGGTTTCGCTGGTGTCGGTCCTACATAATAAATCGTTGCATCCGCAGGATCAAAAGGAAGCTTCTCGCCTCTTGCCAATGCTTCACACATTCTCTTATGTCCAGCATCACGGGACGTATAGATGGTGCCGGTCAGGAGAACACTGTCCCCTGCATGCAGAGTCTTTGCCAGTTCTTCGGTCAATGGTAATGTAATCTTTCTTGCTGCCATCTAAATCACCTCCGTCTTATGGCGTGTCACATGACAGTTGATATTGACTGCACAAGGCATGCCTGCAATATGGGTCGGTAAAGTCTCGATATTCAGTCCGATTGCTGTGGTCTTTCCTCCAAATCCCTGCGGTCCGATACCAAGCTTATTGATCTTCTCCAGCATCTCTTTTTCCAGATCTGCATAGAACGGATCCGGATTTTCGGAATCCAGCGGACGCATCAAAGCTTTCTTAGCCAGCAGCGCACATTTATCAAAGGTTCCTCCAATGCCAACGCCAACCACCATAGGCGGGCAGGGATTCGGGCCTGCGGTCTCTACGACTTCCAGGATAAAGTCCTTGATTCCCTGAAGTCCTGCTGAAGGCTTGAACATACGGATCATGCTCATATTTTCGCTGCCAAAGCCTTTCGGTCCTACAGTCACTTTGATCTTGTCACCAGGCACGATCTCTGTATAGAGCATTGCCGGAGTATTATCCCCTGTATTGCCTCTGCGAACTGGATCTTTCACTACAGATTTTCGTAAATATCCTTTATCATAACCTCTGCGTACACCTTCATCAATTGCTTCTGCAAGATCTCCGCCTGTCAGATGTACATCCTGTCCGATCTCCAGGAACACACAGGCCATACCTGTATCCTGACAGATCGGTACATTCTCTGCATCCGCAATTTTATAATTTTCAATGATATTATCGAGTACCCCCTGGGCGATCTCCCCATCCTCGCAGGCACGGCAATGCTCAATAGCACATTTCACATCGGACGGAAGATGCTCATTTGCCTCGATGCACAGTCTCTCGACCACATCCGTGAGCTGACTGACATTTACTTCACGTATCATGATAAACCTCCTCTTATGGAACTTTTTGTCTATTGTAACACGGACAGACATAGGGTGCAAAATCTTCCTGTGTCTGTCCGTCCAGTTTTATCAATTATCGCTGCTCATGTCTTGCATAATTCGGCAGAAGCATCGGCGACATTTTTCCTGTATGAATATCTGCTTGCTCCAGTTCATCTTCATAATGATAAATATGATCCAGATTCAGCTTGCCAAGCTCAACATCCTTGCATTTTGCTGCAGCCTTTTTGCCGGCATTACGTCCAAATACGATCACATCCAGCAGGGAATTACCCATCAGCCGGTTGGTTCCATGGATTCCGCCTGCTGCTTCTCCTGCAACTAAGAGGTTCGGGATCTCTTTTGTAAATCCATCTCCATTGATCTCAAGTCCTCCATTCTGGTAGTGAAGGGTCGGATAGATCACGATCGGAACTTTTCTCATGTCAATGCCATAGTTCATGTACATACGGAACATTGCCGGAATCCGTTTTTCAATGGTTCCTTCGCCTCCGAGGATCTCGATCATCGGAGTATCCAGCCATACACCTTTGAGTCCGCCCGGAACTTCTACACCGCGGCCTTCTCTGCACTCACGGATGACGCCGGAAGCGTTGACATCACGGGTCTCCAGCGGATGAATATAAGCTTCACCCTCAGCATTAACCAGCTGAGCACCGACAGAACGTACTTTTTCTGTTACAAGCGCACCAAGAATCTGAGAAGGATATACAGCTCCTGTCGGGTGATACTGGATAGAATCCTGATACAGCAGTGCTGCACCGGCACGGTATCCTAACACAAGTCCATCTGCTGTTGCCCCATAGTGGTTAGAGGTCGGGAATCCCTGGTAATGCATTCTTCCTGCACCGCCGGTTGCGATCACAACTGTTTTGGCTCTTGCCACCATATAATCACCGGTCTCCATATTCTGGAGAACGGCTCCTGCAACCTGACCTTTCTCATCTTTCAGAAGTTCTACCGCAGAGGTGAACTCAACCACCGGAATTCCCAGGTTCAGAACTTCATCCCTGATGGTACGCATGATCTCAGATCCAGAATAATCCTTTGCTGCGTGCATTCTCTTTCTGGAAGTTCCGCCACCGTGGGTGGTGATCATGGTTCCATCTGCCTCTTTATCAAACTCAACACCCAGTTCATTGAGCCATTTGATCGCGTCCGGGGCTTCCATAACCAGTCTCTTTACCAGCTCTGGTTTTGCAGCGAAATGTCCGCCGCCGAAGCAATCCAGATAGTGCTGTACCGGAGAATCATTCTCCTTATCTGCCGCCTGGATTCCTCCCTCTGCCATCATTGTATTGGCATCACCGATTCTAAGCTTGGTTACGATCATAACGTCTGCTCCGGCGTTGTGCGCCTCAATGGCACAGGAAGAACCTGCTCCGCCGCCGCCGATCACAAGCACATCCACATCATAATCAATTTTTGTAAGGTCGATCTTCTCATGGAGCAGACGGCTGGTGGAATGCAGCATCTCTGCCAGCTCTAACGGTGCCTTCTGTCCTTTGTTCGGTCCCACCTTGATCTGGGCAAATGCATCTGGATTATAATCCGGATGGAACTCTTTCAGAAGAGCATCCTTTTCATCTGCGGTCAGACGTCTGGGCTCTGTTGCCATACGCTCTGCTCTTGTAGCTTCTACCTTTTTGACCGACTCCATCATATTTTCTGGATATGGTGCATACATTTTTCATGCCCTCCCTATTTCTCAATCTCTCTGTTGTTATAAAGCTCCTGCATCTCCGTGATCGGCTTGTGCATGATCTGCTCGATCAGATCATCATAAGCACCTTCATGGATCTCTTCCACACGTTTGGTCAGATGTTTTGCTTCCGGAGCAATGTATTTACCAGTCAGACGTCTTGCCAGCAGTCCTACCATCGAATGAGAGATCTCTGCCGGACAACGAACAGAACAGCATCCGCAGCTTACGCAGTCAAAGGACTCTTCTGCACATTTCTCCAGTTCTCCTCTCTGTGCATAAGCAATATACTGCATGACATTAAGACTCTGGGTACAGGCTTTGGTACAGGCATTACAACCAATACAGCTGTAGATCTCCGGATAAAGTTCCATCATCACCTGCTGCCCCGGCCTCAGATCATTGATATCATAGGTTCGTTTATCTGTCGGGAAGAACGGAATGCTTGCCACATACATGCCTTCCTGTACCTGCGTCTGACAGGCCAGACAGGTCTTCAGCTCATTCTTTCCCTTGATTCTGTAAATGGTTGCACAGGCACCACAGAAACCGTGGCGGCAGCCACATCCTCTCTTTAATGTATATCCGGCATATTCCATAGCAGTCATGATGGTCAGATCTGCAGGAACACTGTATTTCTTACCGAAGAAATAGACATTTACCATATTTTCCATTTTCGTCATCCTTTCTCTAGTACTCCGCAGGCATCTCATCCAACTCATCGCAACGGAATACCGGGCCGTCTTTGCACACATATTTGGTTCCAATATTGCAGCGTCCACATTTACCAACACCGCACTTCATACGAAGCTCCAATGTGGTATAGACCTGATCTCTTGAAAATCCAAGTTCTTCCAGACCTGCAAGTACAAACTTGATCATAATAGGCGGTCCACATACCAGAGCGGTCTTATCCGTGTCAAATCCAATCTCTTTTAAATAGGTCGGAACAAATCCCACATGACCGTCCCAGCCTTCCTGTTCCCGGTCAATAGTCAGATATACATTGACATTTTCTGCCTTCATCCAGACTTCCTGGATCTCTTTTAACTGTACCAGATCATCTGCGGAACGGGATCCATATAAAATATCAACGGTTCCGTAATCTGCCCGGTTGTCCAGCACATAATTGATTACAGAACGAAGTGGTGCAAGTCCGATACCTCCGGCGATAAACAGCAGATTTTTACCTTTCAACTTATCCTCCACCGGAAAATGGTTTCCATAGGGTCCGCGGACGGTGATCTCATCGCCTACTTCCAGACTGTGCAGCGTCTCTGTCAGACTTCCGCATTTCTTGATACTGAACTCCTGATATTCTTTATTGGTCGGTGAAGAAGTAATAGAAAACATTCCTTCACTGACTCCCGGTACACACAGCATGGCACACTGTCCAGGCATATGTTCAAATAATTTTCCACCCTCCGGAGCATTGACCCGGAACGTCTTTACATCCGGTGTCTCCTGACGGATATCTGTGATCACTCCAACCTGAGGGATCAGCACATCTTCTGTATAGTTTTTATGACAGGTACATTCGCTCATGCCTTTTCTCCCCCTTCTTTTTCAAATGCTTTGATCACTTTTACAATATTCAGGGCAGACGGACATTTTTCCACGCAGCGGCCACAGCCAACGCAGGAATACATGCCCTTATTGTTTGCCGGGAAATACACCAGCTTGTGCATAAAACGCTGACGGAATCTCTGCATCTGGCTGGTACGGTTGTTGCCGTGTGCCATCATGGTGAAATCTGAATACATACAGGAATCCCAGCAGCGGAACCGTTTCACGCCATGTCCTGTATCATAATCTTTGATATCATAGCACTGACAGGTCGGACATACAAAAGTGCAAGTACCACAAGCCAGACAAGGTTTGTAAAGCTCCTCCCACAGCGGAGAATCGAATCTCGTCTCTGTTGCATTTCCATCCCAGCCTTCCAAAGAGAGATGGCTGTATGGAAGCTTCTCTACGATCGCACGGATCGCTGTCTGTTCTTCAGAAAGCTTCTTCTCGTCTTCTGTATCTGCATCCGTCAAAAGTCCTGACAGAATTTCCGTCAATGTCTGTCCCTTCTCAGTCAGGGCTTTCCAGTACAGTTCTTCTCCTGCAAACCAGGCTGCCACATCTGCAGCCGGTTCTGCACAGTCAATACCAAATACCTTGCAAAAACAGCTTTCCTCCGGCTCATGACAGGCAATCGCCACCATGGTTCCATGCTCTCTTCTTGCTGCATAAAAGCTGTCCACCGGATCTGCTAAAAACACCTGATCCAGCACCTTCACACCCTGTACATCACAGGCTCTCATGCCAAATACGGTAAATTTCTGCTCTTTTAACGCTTCCGGCTCGACTTTGAGCTTGCGTCCTTCCCGTTCACAAGTATAGAGATTTTCACTCTGGGGGAAGAAAACATCTTTCGGAGACTTTACGCTTTTTAATGTATCAATATCTACCTCGGCATCCTCGGACCAGGAGCCAAAATTTACTTTTCCAGCGGTTTTCACCGGCACATACAGTTCCTGCTCTGCGGCAATGGCACGGAATAATGCCGTCAGATCTTCTTTTTTAATCTTGTACATCCATTATCCCCTTTCTCCCACAATGCTGGGTTCCACATCATCAAATGTATAGTTGGTCAGCGGGCCTTTGCTGTCAGTATCTTCACCGGCCTGATACTCGCCGTAAAACTGATCAATATCTTTGATAAATTTCCGATTGAACAGGTGCAGCGGAATTCCCTGCGGACAGACACGGCTGCACTCTCCACAATCTGTACACCGGCCTGCCACATGGAAGGCACGGATAATGTGAAACATCTTTTCTTCAAAAGAATCACTGTTTGCTTTCTGGGCACTGTCAAATTTTGTGCTGTCAAACACACATTTTCTGCAGCTGCAGGCCGGGCAGACATTTCGGCATGCATTGCAGCGGATACATTTGCTCAGTTCTTTCTGGAAAAATGCAAATCTCTCTTCCGGGCTCATGGCCTCAATCATCTCTACCTCTGCAAAACGGTCTGCATCCTTGGTCTCTCTGGACTCACCGATCAGTTCATCGTAGATCTTGTGCTCTTTTCCCTTGCACACATGACAGCGGGATAACATGGCATCCTTATATTCTACTGTTTTCTCTCCATACAGGGTTTCCACCGTCAGTGTGTCTGCCTCATTTTCAATCTGGGCACCTTTGATATCTGTGATACCCTTGATGCCTGTCTCACGGATCTTTTCGATATCAAGCTTACCTCTGCAGCCCACACCAATAATATATGCTTTTTCACGATCTACTCTGTGTTCTTTTATCAACTGGTTAAAACTATAGGTATCGCACGGCTTCAGGCAGACCAGTGTCTTTCCATCCAGTTTAGAAGCCTCGATCATATATTTACTTAAATTCGCTCCGCAGAATCCGTCGTATACAAACTCTTTCAGACTTTCTTCGGTCTCAAAATATGCCGGTTCCGGATTCCAGGGCATATCTCCGGCTTTCCAGCCAAGCACTCTTGCCACAGTTCCATCAGCAAGCAGCTCTTTTGCCCTCTTTATCAGTTCCTGCATCGTAAATCCTCCAATCTCACATTTCTGCCAAGAGATGTGATCTTCTCTACAAATTCATTCATAGTCTGTGAGAATTTTACACCCTCTGCTGCAGATACCCATTCTACACGGGTACGGCCATTTTCCACTCCGATGAAATCCAGCATGGAAAACAGTAATGTCATACGGCGTCTTGCATAGAAGTTACCAGTTGAATAATGACAATCTCCTGGATGACAGCCGCACAGGATCACTCCGTCTGCTCCTTTTTCGAAAGCACGGAGAATAAACATCGGATTTACACGGCAGGAACAGGGAACGCGGATGATCTTCACATCTGCCGGATAGGAAAGTCTGCTGCTTCCTGCCAGATCAGCTCCTGCATAACTGCACCAGTTACAGCAGAAAGCAACGATCTTAGGTCTGAATGTTGTTTCGTTGTTTTCTATCGACATATTGCATCTACCTCCGCGATAATCTGTCTGTTGGAGAATCCCTTCAGATCCATGGCTCCGGACGGACATGCAACCGTACATGCACCACAGCCCTGACAAAGTGCTCCATTTACCACTGCCACTCTTCTGGTCTCACGGATACCATGATCGTTGACCTGATGATCCTCATAGGAAATAGCTCCATAAGGACATACATTTGCACAGGTCGAACATCCATTACACAACAGCTCATCTGACTGTGCGGTACACGGATTGGTAGTCAGCTTATCTTTTGCAAGCAATCCGATAACTTTGACTGCTGCGGCACCTGCCTGTGCAACGGTCTCAGGAATATCCTTTGGTCCCTGACATACACCGGACAGGAAGATTCCTGCAGTCGGTGACTCTACCGGACGAAGCTTTGCATGGGCTTCTGTCAGGAAATTATTGGTATCAATGCTGGCAGTCAGCATGGTTGCGATCTTTCTTACATCCGGATTAGGCTCTATGGCAGCTGCCAGGACGACCATGTCGGCTTCTTTTTTGATCTGCTTATTGTCTAGCAGATCCACGCCCTGCACCAGAAGCTTTCCATCCGGCTGCGGGATCACTTTGCCTACCTGTCCTTTGATGTAATTCACACCATACTGCTCTACGGCTCTTCTGTAGAACTCATCAAAGTTCTTACCAGGTGTACGCACATCAATATAAAATACCGTCACATTTACATCCGGGTATTTATCACGGATCAACATAGCATGCTTGGCGGTGTACATACAACAGATCTTGGAACAGTAGCTCTTTCCTCTGTCATCCGCACAACGGCTTCCAACACACTGGATGAATACCATCTCTTTTGGTGCTTTTCCATCGGACAGGCGCTCCAGATGTCCTTTGGTCGGTCCTGCCGCATTCATAATACGCTCCAGCTCCAGAGAGGTAATGACGTCTTTACTCTGGCTGTATGCATATTCATCATAATTGTCAAGCTTGATCACATCAAAACCAGTAGCAACTACGATTGCTCCATATTTCTGTGTAATGATCTCATCCTGCTGGTCATAGTCAATAGCTCCGGCCTGACATACTTTTGAACATACACCACATTTTCCGGTTTTAAATTTGATACAGTTTTCGCGATCAATAACCGGTACATTGGGAATTGCCTGTGCAAATGGAGTGTAGATCGCTGTACGGTTTCCCAGACCTCTGTTAAATTCACTCGGGATCTTCTTGGACGGACATTTTTCCTGACAGACACCACATCCGGTACATTTGTCCATATCCACGCTTCTTGCTTTTTTACGGATATCTACTGTAAAATCACCAACAAATCCACTGACTTTTTCTACTTCACTATATGTATAGATCGTGATCTTTTCATTGGATGCTGCATCTACCATCTTCGGAGTGAGAATACATGCAGAACAGTCCAGTGTCGGGAATGTCTTGTCAAGCTGTGACATTCTTCCTCCGATACTTGGCGTCTTCTCCACAATATCCACTTCATATCCAGCATCTGCAATATCCAGTGCTGTCTGAATACCGGCGATACCGCCTCCGATGACCAGAGCTCTCTTAGTGACCTGACTCTCTCCCGGTGTCAGCGGTGCATTCAAATTGACTTTTGCAATGGCAGCACGCGCCAGGATCACTGCCTTCTTGGTTGCCTCTTCCATATCCTTATGGATCCAGGAACAATGCTCACGGATATTGGCAATCTCTACCATATACGGGTTTAAGCCCGCCTTCTTTGCTGCATTTCTGAAGGTGGTCTCATGCATACGGGGTGAGCAGGAACAGACAACCATTCCTGTCAGATGCTTTTCTTTGATAGCTGCAGCGATCTTTGCCTGACCAGCTTCTGAGCACATATACTGATAGTCCTCTGCATGAACTACACCTGGCTCCTGCTGAACCATTTCTACTACTTTTTTCACATCTACCGTTGCAGCGATATTACTGCCGCAATGACAGACAAATACTCCGATTCTCTGCATCGGGTCACCTCCTGTATCTTCTGAACGCACTGACAAGAAGCTGCTGCGGCAGTTCTTCATCCAACAGTTCCGGGATCTCATCTGCGGTCAGATAGTTCTGTCCACGCTGACGAATCACCAGCTGTCTTGCTGCATCGATCAGTTTTCCTGGTTTCACATCTCTCGGACAACGCTCTACACACGCGAAGCAGGAGAGACATTTCCACAGAGATTTCGATTGTACCAGTGCTTCAATATTTTCATTCTGCACATAGGAGACAAACTGATGCGGTTTGATATCCATCTCGTCAAATGCCGGACAGGACGCCGAGCATTTTCCGCATTTCATACATTTCAGCGGATTCACGCCGCTGATCTCCTTGATCTTTTCAGCCTGTGAGCTTACTGTATTCATGCGTTGTCTACCTCCTCTTTCACACCAAGGGCTTCTGCCAGAAGCTCTGTGAAATAATAAATCGGAAGATCTCCTGCGGTATTTTTATTCAGGTTATACATGCAAAGGGGACAGGCGGTAATCAGCATGTCTGCTCCAAATCCTTCCGCACTTTCTACGATCTTGTTGCACATGTTCTTTGCCATGTCTTTTTCTTTCAATGAAATGTAACCGCCGCAGCACTCATTCCGATATGGATAAATGACCGGCTCTGCTCCCAGTGCCCGGATAAAATCTTCCATGATCTTCGGATTTTCCGGATTGTCAAATTCCAGAACTTTTCCAGGACGGAGCAGCAGACATCCATAATAAGCACCTATTTTTTTGCCTGTCAGCGGATGGGTCACTTTTTCTTTGATCATATCGAATCCGACCCGGTCACGGAGTACTTCCAGATAGTGGAGCACATTGGTCTCTCCCTTGTAGGGCTCTTCCAGCTTCAGATAGTTGTTGGCTCTGGCCTGAATATCCTCCACATGCTTCATATCATCGTTGACTCTCTTCAACACATGATGACAGGCGGAACAGACGGTGATCAGTTCCTGTCCTTTTTCTTTGGCAGCCTGAAGTGCACGGATGGATGCAAGCTTGGTTGCGATCTCATCGCTGCCCAGCGGATATACACCGCCGCAGCACTGCCAGTCTTCGATCTCTTCCATCTCAAATCCAAGAGCCTCCGCAGAAGCTCTTGCATAAGCGTCAAGATCTCTGGCTTTGTTCTTCAGAGTACAGCCCGGATAATAACTGTATTTCATAGCCTGATGATCCTTTCTTTGTCTCGTAAAAATAATTTTACAGGTTGATCTGTGCGATCACAGATTTCAGTGCTTCTGCACTGGCCTGAAGTTTCTTTGTCTCTTCTTTGTTCATTCTCATAGGAATCTTACCGCTGATACCCTTCGGTCCAACCAGCGTCAGTGTACTTAAACATACGTCTTCCACACCATACTCTCCATGCATCATGGAAGATACCGTCACAACGGTCTCTGAAGATGCCAGCAGGGTCTTGCAGAGCTGACATACGGATCTGGATACGGCATAGAAGGTAGCTCCCTTCTTCGCGATCACGATACCGCCGGATTTCCGTACATACTCGCTCATCTCGTCTTTATCGATAGGCTGTACGTCTTTACCCATATGCTGCGCCACATTTACGTACTCATCCACATGGATACCGGAAACATAGACACCTGTCCAGGGAATGAAAGAAGTATCGCCATGCTCACCAAATACATAAGCATGAATATTTTTCTGTGCCACCTGAAGCTTTTCAGATAATCCGCAGCGAAGTCTTGCTGTATCCAGGATCGTACCAGAACCGATGATCTGACGCTCAGGCAGACCGGAGATCTTCGTAAATACATAAGTCATGATATCCACCGGATTACTTACGATCACATATAATGCATTGGGTGCTTCTTTAACAATCTGAGGGGTAATGCTCTTTAAGATATTAACATTCGTCTGTGCCAGATCAATACGGGTCTGTCCTGGCTTTCTTGCGATTCCGGAAGTAATGATCACAATGTCAGAATCCTTGGCATCCGGATAATCACCGGCGATGATCGAGATAGGCTCACGGAAACAGGTTCCCTGTTCAATATCCATAACCTCGCCCTCTGCTTTGTCCTTGTTGATGTCGATCATAACGATCTGGGATGCCAGTTCTTCCTGGGACAGAGAATATGCAATCGTAGATCCTACACTTCCTGCTCCAATGATGGTAATCTTTCTGCTCATAGGTACTCCTTTCAAGTAAGACATTTTTGTTATTTTTTTAACAAATTACTTTAAAAAAATTGCCCGAGTGACCGGGCAACTCATTGTTAATAAAATAACATAACGTTAAAAAAATATCAATACTAAATCCATTCCTTTTTGTTATTGATTCTCAATTTGCCAGTCAATAGGCTCCATACCATGTTCTTTCAGGAATTCATTCGCCTTACTGAAATGCTTGCATCCAAAGAAACCGCGGTACGCAGACAGTGGACTGGGATGGGGTGCTTCCAGAATCAGATGCTTCGGATTGTTCAACATGGATCTCTTCATCTGTGCCGGTCTTCCCCAGAGCATAAATACCATAGGTCTGTCCTGCTCATTGAGCACACGGATAGCCGCATCGGTGAATTCTTCCCAGCCGATGCCTCTGTGGGAATTGGCCTGATGAGCACGGACAGTCAATACCGTGTTCAGAAGCATAACGCCTTCTCTTGCCCATTTTTCCAGATAACCATTATTAGGAATATAGCAGCCGCAGTCATCGTGCAGCTCCTTATAAATATTGACAAGCGATGGCGGAATCTCCACATCCGGCTTCACAGAAAAGCAAAGTCCATGAGCCTGTCCATTATTATGATAAGGATCCTGGCCTAAGATCACCACTTTCACCTGGGACAGCGGCGTAAAATCAAAGGCATTGAATATATCATCGGCAGGCGGAAAGATCTCATGAGTGCTGTACTCTTCCTTCACTGTCTTATATAATCTCGCATAATAAGGCTTTTTAAATTCCGGGCTTAAAGGCTCCAGCCAGTCATTGGATATTGCTCCCATGTCAGTTCCTCTTTTCTCTTGTGATTCTTTCTATAAACGTACCGAGATTCCGTTGTCGCGGAGATATTCTTTCACCTGACGGATTTCCAGTTCCTTGTAATGGAACAAGGATGCTGCCAGAGCTGCATCTGCTTTTCCATCAGTCAGTGCTTCTCTAAAATGTTCCAGTGTTCCAGCTCCACCGGAGGCAATGACCGGAACTGACACATTCTCTGCAATGGTTCTGGTCAGTTCTATATCATATCCTGCCTTGGTTCCATCACAGTCCATACTGGTCAGAAGGATCTCTCCTGCTCCAAGCTCACAGACCTTCATGGCCCATTCCACTGCATCCATCCCCATATCTACCCGGCCGCCATTTTTGTAAATATTCCAGCCACTGCCGTCTGCACGACGTTTGGCATCAATAGCTACAACTACACACTGGCTTCCAAACTTATCTGCTGCCTCGCTGATCAGTTCCGGCCGCATGATGGCTGCAGAGTTGACCGAGATCTTGTCCGCACCTTCTCTTAACAGCACTTTAAAGTCCTCGACTGTGCGGATACCACCGCCTACAGTAAACGGAATAAATACTGTCTCTGCCACCCGGCGCACCATATCAACAACGGTATTTCTTGCATCAGAGGAAGCGGTAATATCCAGAAATACTACTTCATCGGCGCCTGCCTTGTCGTAAGCTGCCGCTACCGCCACCGGGTCTCCTGCATCTCTTAAATTAACAAAATTAACACCCTTTACCACACGTCCGTTATTGACATCCAGACAGGGAATGATTCTCTTTGTAAACATCTGGCCACTCCTCCTTACAGTTCGGCAAAATTTTTCAGCATCTGAAGTCCCGCCCGGGAACTCTTCTCAGGATGGAACTGGCAGGCAAATACATTGCCCTTCTCCACAGACGCATGGATCGTAACTCCATACTGCGTCGTTGCTTTTACGATGCTCTCCTCTTCAGCTTTCAGATAATAGGAGTGTACAAAATAAACATACGGATGCTCTTCCAGACCTTTGAATAATCTGCCCTGATTCTGAAACGTCAGGGAATTCCATCCCATATGCGGGATCTTTAAGCCTTCTGTCTCCGGGATCTTCAGAATCTCGCCTTTGAGGATTCCCAGGCCTTCCACCCCCGGACTTTCCTCGCTTCGTTCAAATAAAAGCTGCAGCCCCAGACAGATTCCAAGAAATGGTTTCTCAAGTTCTGTCAGCTCATGGATCACATCTACCAGTCCGTATTCCTGAAGATGGTTCATAGCGTCTCCAAACGATCCCACTCCCGGCAGGATCACTTTGTCTGCCCGAAGAAGGGTATCTCTGTCTCTTGTGATGCAGACATCCTGTCCTAAATACTTCATGGCCTTTTCCACACTGCGGATATTGCCTGCATCGTAGTCGATAATTCCAATCATAAGCTGCCTCCTCTTGTGTGTCTAATTAGCGGTAAATAATTTTACCGGATCTTCCTTCACAGATGTTCCTCTGTCAGCGATCTCCTCTGAAAGCTGTGGAAATTTTCCGCTGACTCTGATATATCTTGATTTTTTATTAAAATAAGCCGTCTTCTCAAAGGGAAAACGCACAAGCTGTGGATGTGCGAATCCAACGCCCAGCTCCAGTACACAGAGCTTCTGGTTCAAGGTGAATGACAGCCAGTGAAGATATTTCTCCCAGCTTTCATGTCCCTCTGGATCCACAAGCGGCGCCGTGATCTGTTCCGGTGCAAGCCCTGCTGCTTCCAGTCTTTCTCTGTCCTTCAGTGTCACAATAAAATAGTCCTTATGTTCCAGCAGTCCTTTTAGCTCCTGGTAAAATGCCGCCATATCTCCGGTCAGTTCTTCACCAAGCCCCACAAGCACCAGACTTGCATTCTGAACTTCCTGTCTGATCTCCTCTAATGTCAATGTGTTGTCTCCTTGCTCTAAACTATCTTTTGAACGGTATTATACCATAGCGTAAAGCCTTTATTCAATTATCAAAATCAAAACAGCTTCTCATGCTGCTTAATGGCATGAAAAGCTGTCCTTATTTAACAATAATATTTTTTCATTTTTCCAACTATTATCATACTTCCACTCAAAGTAAGCAGGATCAGTGCACCCCACAGAAGCGGTTGCTGAGCATCTCCGGTACGCGGTGCCCCAATTGCAGCCGGTGGCTGCTGGATTACCGTTGTATATGTCACAGTTTCTTCTGTTCTATGATGATGACTGCTTCCACCTCCGTTGTTTCTCGGTGCATCGTAATGGTTCTGGAACTGAACCGCATCATTTTTCATCGTGGTTCCTTCCTTGACTGCCCACAGCTCTGCTGTAAGGCCGCCTTCCGCATCATTCTGCACCCGGACGGTCACTGTATAGACCGTCTTATCATAGGTGAACCGGTCAGTGCTTCCGCTTTTCTGATAAATCTTATACTGATAGTCTCCTGGTACTGTATAATGGATCTGTCCAAAGGAAACCGTTCCACTATTCAGCACCTTCTGTGTCATGTTCTCCGCTACAGGTGCATCTTTGGTGATGGCTTCCATAACCACTTCATAGACTTCCCCTGACGGAATCCTGTCTCCGCTCACCTGCACCGTTGCCGGTATGGTCACATCACATGCATATTCCTTCGCATGTACAGATCCCGGCAGCAAAAGGAATGCAAGCAGGCAAGGAAACCATGCCAGGCACCGAAGCTTCCGCATCATTTGCATCCTCATCATATCTACCTCCTTCTTGTGTTCAACTTATTTTCTCCAACCGTCCGAACACGATCACACGGCCATTGGTCCTTGCATCTGCACAGGTGGACAGGCCGATCACCTGCGCCGGTCTATCTGTTGTCGTATTCTTATAAACAACTGCATGTTCTTCAATATAAGAAAGCAGTTTATTCAGATCTGTATCCGCTCCGCATCCATAGATCATGCTGTCATATGCATCGGTCTCCACACAGGCAAACATCTGGATCTGATAGGTTGCATCCGCAAGATACAACCAGCCTTCCATATGCTTTTCAAAATACGATATATCCGTATATTCCACCACATCTCCGAACATTCCTCCATGATCCATATGGTGTCCATAAATCAGGCTGTATCCATCGGAAAAATCAGAACTGTTACGACAGGACAGGAATAAGGATCCCGACAGAGAGAACTCACCAAACACATCTTTATTGATGTATTCCATATCATCATTCCCCTGGAGCACCGGATAATCAATATGCGTATCCGGGATCGTCAGCCATCCCCGGGTATCTGGATTGATTAAAGCCAGTTCCTGCAGCGAAAGATGTTCTCCCTCCGTCTCCGAAGTGGGTTTATATTTCAGAAGCTCTTCTCCCACAGCCGCATTTCCATAGATTCTGGCGGTATCCCACAGGGAATAACCGCCATAGAGAAACATGACCAGAATCAGAAAACCTGCCAGAATACTTAACAATCTGTCTCCCAGCCTTACCAGTCTGAGTGTGATCTGCAATAGTTATTCTTCCGGACGCTGTTTTTTGCGGAGGAATAATGCGCCAAGAGAACCAGCCATGCCAAGCATCAGCGCATATGGTACAACAGTAGTTACCAAACCCGTCGGAGAAGCCGCATCTTTATGGTTGGTTACTGTAATCGTTGTTCCATCTGCAGTCAGCGTTCCAATATTGCTCTTATTGGTTGTTGTATATCCAAGACTGCTGTAATCGTCCTCAATGATACTGTACTGGTCAGACTCACTGAGCCCCAGAACCTGAATGGAACCGCCATGTTTGATGGAATAGCTGGTTGCCTGTGCGCCGCTCACTACATGATATTCAACTGCGGCTGCATCAGCTGTCTCTTTTACCAGCACCTGATACCATTCACCTTCTCCGCCATCCACAGACACTGCAAACTGAAATTCCTGGCTTGCTTTATTTCCCATAGTTCCGGTAACCTCTTTGATCACAGTGATATCATGGGTACTGTCATTATCCTCTCTGGCTCCATAATCGTTGGTAAATGCAAGATCAGCTTTGTCTCTATTTTTCACTGAGACTGCATTTCCCACATAGAGTCCGTTATTGGAATTGTACACATATAGATATACATCATAGGTGCTGTTATCATAGTCCATCCCTTCATAATCACCAGATGCCTCTGTTACCAGATAATGGTATACTCCCGGAGAGGTAAATACACTGCCATCAACTGCCAGACTTCCATGCGCTGTATAAGAAGCCAAAGGAGTTGTTCCCGACGGTGTAAATACGGCATTCTCATCTGCTGCCAGTCCGCCTGTCACACCGGCGCTGACCACATTGCCCTCAAAGGTTCCTTCTCCGCCATTTGCCACTCGGAAGCTAAAGGATGTATCCGGTGCGTAAGTATGTCCATCCGTAGCCACTGTCTTCTGAACAGGCACTGCTTCTATAGCATGATTGCCATCACCAACGATCGGCGCTGCACATACACTCATACCTGCCATGGATACCATCATTGCTCCCGTCATCACAGAAGCCGCCACTTTTCTGGAAATATTTCCTCTTTTCATTCTCAATGATCCTCTCTTTCCTGTTACTGATGCCGGTGCACTCGATTCTCCCTAGATCCCTGATCTTCGAATTGCCGTGATCACCGTTCCCTTTAATTCCTTCTTCGTTACCGGTCCGAAATACCGGCTGTCTTTTGCGCCTTCCCGATAATCACACAGGATAAACACTTCCTCATCAGTAAGTGTGACAGGATACTTGATTCCCTCCTCATATGGTTCTGTCGAATAATAGATCTCATTTTCCACAATGGCATTTCCGTTGATCTGAAGCAATGTATCTTCCCGGATTTCTACCGTATCCCCACCTCTGGCAACCACTCTTCCCACATGGGTCTTGCCTTCTTTTTCAAACACCACTACTTCTCTGTCTCCAGGCGTGCGATCCAGACGGTAATACAACAATAGATCTCCGGCTGCCAGCTTCGGCATCATGGACTGATCCTTCATGGGCATAACTCCGAATACAACACCAAAGATCACCCACAGGGTCACAGCCATGATCGCCGCTTTTACAAGAAATGCATGTATTTCTGCAATCAGCCTTTTTCTTTCCTCCACTTGCTATGCCTCTATCTCTCCCTTTATCTGTCTTTTTTCCGCTCTGTCAATTCCAGAACGACTGTCATTCCTGCCAGCACCAACATCCATACAAATGGCATCGTCTCTGTCGCAAGACCGGTAGGCGGCTTAATTTCGATCTCCCACTGAGCATAGAGCTTGTTCGTCTCCTCGTTCAACGTATCGACCCGGATCTTATCACCTTTCTGATAGAGCGTTCCATTTCCTGCCTGATCGATTGTCCAGCCGATGAACCGATATCCTGTCCTCTCCGGATCATTTTCCTCAATCGCATACAGGGCGTTAGGTGTCTCGATTGGAACTGCGATCGGATCTGGTGCGCCTTCATAATTATAAACATAAGTCAATGAAGTCTCCCGGATCAATGCCCACTGTGCGTACAATGTCACATCATCGGCAGGCATTGTAAACGAATCTGATGGGTAATAAGAGCGTCCACTTCCATCAGCTCTGGTATTCCAGTAAAGGAAACCATAATGCTCCTGCGAAGCCTGCCAGCCTTTCGGGCACTCCCACAGAGAAGCTTTTGCTCCATCTGCATATAATCTGGAATCAGTCACTGGATCGCCGACACCTGCTCCCGGATCATAAGTCAGTTTAAACCGGCTGTTGCTGATCCATCTGGCTTTCAGAGTCGTATCTGCTGTGATCCCGGTTCCAAAATGGAAGGGAGAATCTGCTCTGGTCCATCCGGCAAAGGTATAGCCTTCCCGCACCGGATCTGCTGGTCGTGTAACAATCTCTCCTTTTTTCACCTGCTGATCATCATAAGCATCTGGGTCAGCCTGTGCAGCAAGATCCGCTCCATTCAGGTCAAAACTTACCTCATAGACCGGCTCTGTCCATTTGGCATACAATGGAAAATCTCCAGCCGGCATGGTTTTTCCTTCAAAGGAATAGGCGGTTCCTTCCAGTAATTCATTGTCATACCATCCCTGGAACACATAATCTTCCTTGCCTGTTGGCGGCTGTGGCGTAAAATCAGCTCCACTGATGTCTGCCTGATACTTGAAGGTCTTGCTGGTCAGCTCATTTTCCCCATCATAGAAATGGATCGCATAGGAATTTCTGGAGTAATAAAAATTCCAGCCGTAGATATTTTCTCTCCAGTCAAATGTTGTCACTCCAGACCCGATCCGGGGACTGGATGGATCACCACTCATTCTTACTGTAAATCCTTTGATGGGATAATAGTCATTATCGGTAGTTGTCCAGTCTCTGTTACGTGACCGAAAGGAATCTGTGTGATCCAGTACATAGTTACCATCCAGCCCCTCCAGATAAAAACGTGTCTCTATGGTATAATTTCCGTTCTGATCCACATAATAGAATACATTGGGATTAGCTGCATCACCGGGTATCGGCATGGTCGCAATACCGCTCTGATACTTGTCTCCATTTCTTGATATTCTCCAGTTACTTGGATACGTATTGTCAAGATCTTTTCTACGGCTTGGCCACTGACCACTGATATTTGCACCATATTTCGCTGTGATGGTCAGTTCTTCAATTGCCCTTCCATTCCGCATGAATTTCACTGTGTAGATATTCCGGTCATAATACACATGCACTACCGTAGAACCATCCCCGGCAATCGTCTGCTGAACGACCAGTTTTCTCGTACTTGCACTGAAACCCTTATAGCTTTTTGATGCGGATGCTTCTGTCAACTCTCCCGTCAATCCCTGTCTGACTTCTGACTCTTTCAGAGAGTATCCGTCATCGTCTGCATTTTCCTGCCAGTACAGTACCGTGTAGTTGACCAGAACTGCATCCCATTTTGCATAGAGAGTTACATTGGCAGACAACTCTCCTCCAAAAGGAAATGCTTTCGTGCATGCTTCATCTTCATACCAGCCCGCAAATGCATATCCTGCACGAACTGGATCTTCCGGCTTTGTGGTGGTCTCTCCTGTTCTCACAAATACAGGCTCTGTCACACTGCCGCCATCAGACTTAAATGTGATCCAGTGTGCCTTTGCCACTACCGGATAAAGCGTCAGGTCATCGCCTTCGATGGCCAAATCCTTTGTTCCAGCAAAAGTATCCGGATCTTCCTTCAAGTCTGTGGACCAGCCGATCAGGGCGGCTTCTGTGTCACTGGTGACAAACGGAACATCCGCTACCACAACCTTCTCTCCATCCTCATGGTAAGTCTGCGTGAAGATCACTTTCTCATGTTTCTCATCCATGTAATATACATAGAATACGGTCTCGTATCTTGCATAAAGAACAGTTTCTATACTCTCTGTCAGTTCTCCTTCTTCACCAAATGCATCGAACACTTCTCCCTCCGTCACGTCCGTATACCATCCGACAAATCTGGCATGTTCCTTTTCCGGTGTCTCCGGCTCATTCAGAGTCTCACCAACAGACAGGATCTGCTGATCAAGTTCTGTCGTTCCGTCCTCATCATAAAAAGTGTAGGTGTGGACGACTGCATCGCCTGGCCGCACGATCCGCATCGGAGAGCTGGCCTGAGTGTCTGTCTGCTCATCAGTTTTCGCATCTGTCTTCACCTCTTCGTACGAAGAAGCCTGTGCTGCCTCATTCAGAACTGCTTCCTCTGACTCTTCAGCTCCTTCAGAAGCTTCCACTACGTCAGGTCCTGCTGCTTGCCCAGAATCAGCAGTCTCCCTGGTTGCTTCCAATTCTTCTGCGATTTCTGGCTCTTCCACCACATCTGCGATTTCTGGCTCTTCTACCACATCTGCGATTTCCGGCTCTTCTACCACCTCCGATGCCTCGTCCTCTTTCTGCTCTTCTTCGGCTGAATCCTGTTCCTCCAAAACTTCTGTCTCAGCTTCTGTACTTTCCTGCGCCAGCACCTGGAACCTGCTGTCACACAATCCCGAGAGTATCAGCGCCAGCACCATTGCCAGTGCCAGCAATCTCTTCAAGTTCCTCCTCATTCCGCATTCTCCTATCTATTCTCCATGTTCTATTCTCCTTCTCTTCTGTAAGTTTCTTAAGCATAGCACATGAAAAATGCAGAGTTTGTCAGATTATGTTCCCTTGGAATATTTTTCCGGGAATCTATTGCAACGCAAAACTAATATAGATACAACAAATAGTAATCTATGAAAATCTCATGAAAATCCATACCCTGGCGCTCTAACACAAAAAGAGCCAGTCCTTCATGACTGACTCTCTATTAACTCGGTATTTTTTACTTTTCCTGCTGATTCTTCACAACAGAATCATTATCTACTCTGACTTCCAAAAAGTTTTTATATATTTAATAGCCTCGTCTTCTGGAATATGAAAACGCATGATAATCTGCGACTGTGCATCCGCCTCCGTCGTTCCCATGTCCTGGCATAGCTCGATCATGTTGCGGATGCCTGTTTTCATTCCAGTCTGTAATCCCTCCTGCTGTCCTTCAAGTCGTCCCTCAAGTCGTCCTTCACGCTGTCCCTCAAGTCGTCCCTCAAGTCGTCCTTGTTCAATTCCTTTTTTGATTCCCTTTAGTTCCACATAATCACTTAAATTCATACTTCCGTCCACTCCTTTCTCCAGAGAATCATTCATCCTCATTCCCAGTTGTTCCAAAGTCTGTAATTTTTCCTGCTTGGACATCTGGTTACTGAACAATGTCTGCAACATCTTCATCGTACCATCTTCAGGTACTGCATCATCATTTAACCGGATGATCACTACGTTAATCAGATCATAGAGATCCTTGTTTCTTTTTACTGAACCAATTATATCATTTTTTGAAATATCATACAAGGTCACTGTGTCAGATTCGCAGGCTGGAACATTGCCTACACAGAGCCAGATGCTGTACACTTTTTGCAGGCAGCCGTAGTTTGTTTCCCTGTTGATTTGTTTCAACTGAGAACTCAACCTTCTGGCGCCATAATAGATTCCCCTCATTTCCAACGGATACCCAGGATAATAATCTGCCTGAGCTTCCAGATTGATATAGAGTCCAATCTTTTCCTGCTCATTTCCCGGATAATAAGCCTGAAAAACGATATCATAATAAACGGTTCCTTCCTTCTGCGAAGAATCCTTCTCCGAAAGTCCTTTGATCACCGACGAATCTCTGTTCACTCCGACTTTTGACACCAGAATTGTCTCCGGTTCAATATATTTCGTCTCAATTTCCTCTAGCTGCAGATGCTCATATTCACTCACAAAGCGCTTCAAAATCCATGCAAGCACCTGCTTATCAGATAATACCTTAAGCATTGCCTGATCATATTTTGCCTTACCCTCTTCTGTACTTAATACAGAAGCACTTAAATTATTCAAATGCATTTCTCCCCTTCTTGTATTGTCACATTGGAATTTTTATCGAATGATCAGATCATGATATGAATATATCTTACATAGAATTTTTGAAAATGTCACTGGTGTTTACAATTTGTTCATAATTTTTGTGAAACATTGCCAAAACACCAATTAATCCAGTCTTTCACAACTGCCCTCCATTAACTCCGTGTTTTTTTATCATTGGACAATTCATGTGAGGTGCAAGAACTGGCCAGCCATCTCATTACAGATTACAAAAAATCCCCTGCCAGCATCGCTGCCGACAAGGGACTTCATAATTTCAATATTCTGCTTATTTAGCAGCTGCCATCTGTTTTGCTACTTCTTGAACCTGAGTTTATTTAGCTCAACCCTCAAAAGTAGCTTATTTATTGGTTATCTTCTTATTTTTCTCAAGTAGTTTTGCTTCATTCCATTTTTATTTTACGAAGCTTTTTTTCACACATCTTTTTTACTGATTTTCTACTATTGATACTCGTCTTGTCTTTATTTTCGTAAAGGTTTCAGTGATTTTCGTAAGATTTATTTTACGAAGGCTTACGAAATCTTCTCTTCGCAAGCAATTGCCCATCAGGAACTCATTGCTACTTTGAATTTCTCCAATTCATTTCCCATCATCTCTTCTGATACATGGGTGTATATATCTATTGTTGTGGAGTAATGAGCATGTCCCATAAGCTGCTGAACAACCTTTGGGGTAATTCCTTTTTCAAAGCATCGACTACAGAACGTATGTCTCAATGCATGAGAATGAACTTTTTCAAACTCTATCGGATTTCTGTTTTCAAACACAGCATTGACAGATTCTTCATAATTGATTGCATCCACCACTTTATTGATTTCCTTCTCAGCAACATATCTGCTGATTGGTGATCCCATAGTGGTACAGAAAACTACATCCTCAAGTTCTCCAGTAGAGCGGTAACGATCTTTTAAATCTTTTTTTAATTTTTTCTGTTTCTCCCGCTGAACTTTCAACGCTTCTTCAACATCTCCGATAAATGGAATCCTTCGATATGAATTCTGTGTTTTCAAAGTCGTAAGATACTGTTTCTTTTCCCTTGGTCTTCTTCCTTCCTATGCTCTCCACCGGGAGAAGAACGCTGCCATTTCCTTATATTTCTTATACAGGCGACTGTATGTCTCCTGGTTTTCTTTTACCGGATAATATCTGGGTTCCTCCACCCGTGTCATGGCTCGAACCGCCTCCGCAATAGTACCGTATCCGCCCTTTTCTTTTCCTGCTGCCACCGCCGCATAAATGGCTGATCCCAGAGCTGCCGTCTGCATATTTTCAGCCACCCGCAGCTTCAAACCAAGTACATCTGCATAAATCTGCATAAAGAAAGGATTTTTCTTAGAAATTCCTCCACTGGTAATCACTTCCTGCACTTTGGTTCCGGACTCCTCCATACTTTCCACAATTCTGCGAGTTCCAAAGGCCGTGGCCTCAATGAGCGCCCGGTAAAGTTCTTCCGGTTTCGTCTGTAAGGTTATTCCGTAAAATCCCCCCATCAAACTTCCATCCACGTAAGGAGTCTTATTTCCTCCCAGCCATTCCAAAGCCATCACCGGACTTTCACAAGGGTTTAATTCTGCTGCCTTCTGAGAAAGATAGGTATGAATATTTTTCCCTTCTTTCTCTGCCTGGCGATAATAAGATTCCGGCACACAATTAGTTACAAACCACTCAAGAGAATCTCCCACTGCAGCAATTCCAGACTCCAGTGCATAATAACCGGGAATAATGGCATTTTTCACCGTTCCCACGATTCCCTTTCCATAATATGACTTATCGCTAAGGGCCAACGCCACGCTGGAAGTACCTACCACCAGCATCATCTGTCCTTTTTCCAATACACCGCTTCCCGGTACTCCCGCATGGGAGTCAATAATGGCAGGTGCCACTGCAATACCGGAGCAAAGACCCAAACGCAAAGCCCAATCTTCTGTCAGATATCCAACAGCCTGGTCTACCGGACAAATCTCTCCCTTCAGCTTCTCCTCTACGAAATTTTGCAGTCTGGAATCAAAAGCTTCATAAAATCCCTTTTCCGGATATCCTCGTCCTTCCTCCCACCAGGCTTTATAGCCAGCAGTGGAAGCACTGCGTTTACCAGAGCCGGTCAAAGTTCTGGTGAGCCAGTCCCCGGCCTCCAGCAACTGATCCGCCTCCGCGTATAGCTGGGGATCCTCGTCCAGAATTTGCATGGCTTTAGGCAACAGCAGTTCTGAGGATACCTTCTCATCAATCTTATACTTTTCCCGATACTGTCCCCGGGAAAGGATCTCATTGATTTTATCTGCCTCATACTGGGCCGCGTGGTGTTTCCAGAGTTTTACATAAGCATGGGGACGACTCTCGTACCCCGGTTTCATACAGAAAGGAGTTCCCTCCTTATCTATTGGCAGCATGGTGCAGGAGGTAAAATCAATGCCGATGCCAATCACACATTCCCCGCAGATACCCGTTTGCTCCAGTACACTCTTTATTGTGATCTCCATGGCATCCAGATAGTCCTGCGGATGCTGAAGTGCCCAATTCCTGGAAAGTTTAGTCTTTCCATCCGGCAGCGTCTGATCCATCACCTGATGTTTATATGGCTGTACCGTATCTGCCAGAATTTCCCCGGTACCACATACAACCAGTGCCGCCCGGCAGGAAAGTGTACCGTAATCCAACCCAATAACATACTTTTCTCCCATAAAAACCTCACTTTATCGTCCGTTCTCGTTACAGTTACTACACCATATTATCTACCTATTTTAAATGTTTTTCAAATGCTTTCATTTTAGTTAGTTTCTTATTCAGACAAAAAGAGACCGCCCAGGGTCCCTGCAGAAAATTTCTTGCACAAACCTTCTGCAGCGCCACTTGGGCGGTTCTTCTTCCTGATCTGGTTTATTTTACTGCATCATACTCTTCCTGAGTGATGATACCGATCTCAATATATTTTTCAATATACATATCAACATTTTCCTCAGTGATCAGGATTGTCTCGATAGTCTCCTCTACCACATCCTTCTCACCGGTAAGCAGCTGATATGCGGCATCCAGATTTTTCTGAGCCAATTCCTGAGTATCCTGCATAACAGTAGCAGTCTGCTGTCCAGCCTTAATACGCAGAAGAGCATCGGGATTTGCATCAACAGCATAATACTGAGTATCTGCAAAGGTAGGATCATCTTTTACTACCTCATAACAGGCTTTAGCCAGGTCATCACCGATGGTCAGCACTGCATCTATCTTACCATAAGCCTGAACCCAGTCTTCCATGGTCTGCATGAAAGTGGCCTGATCACTCTGAGCACAGATCTTCTCTGCTACCACTTCCACATCAGGTCTCTGCTCCACAAAGATATCCTTGTAAGCCTGAAGTCTGCTCTCTGTATGCAGATTTCCAGGGTTACAGGACATGATGGCCACCTTAGCATTCTGAGGAACCTTCTCAACAGCCAACTCAGCAATAACTTTACCCTGCTCATAGGGATCGGCATCAATCCAGGAAGCGCCTTCAATATCACGGATTCCTGCGTTTGTGGTCAGCATCTTTACACCAGCCTCTACACCCTGCTTTACATAAGGTGTCTGGGAATCGCTATCATTGGGCTGTACAATAATTGCATCATAACCCGCAGTAATAGCCTGCTCAATAATCTGATTCTCTTTATCACTGTCCGCCTGAGCATCCTGAATATCAAAAGAAAACTTATCTTTATAGGTGCTCTCCCAGTATTTCTGAAAGTCAGAAGAAAGGCGAGCTGCGAAAGTATCTGCCTGGTTACGGCTTACATACAATACCTTATATTCTGCATCACCGGAAGCTCCTCCATCTTCCTTGGCTGTAGAATCATTCTTACTTCCACAGGCAGCCATAGACAACACCATACCTGCACACAACACCGCACTAATTGTCTTTTTCCATCCTTTTTTCATACTGTCCTCCTTAATAAATTAATTTGATATAATAATTAACACAGTTATTCAGGGCATTTCCCGGGGTTTGCCCCACGGCTGTGCCTACCGCTTTTTACTTTGATTTTCTGCCTCTGCGGTTCTTGAAATACAGATCCCAGATAACCGCTCCGCCGATGATAATACCTCGAACCACCTGCTGCAAATAAGAATCGATTCCCATCAGATTCATAATATTATTCAAAAATCCTACAATAAAGGCACCTACTACAGTTCCCACTGCAGATCCCACACCACCAGAAAAACTGGTTCCACCTACAATAGTGGCAATCATTGCATCAAACTCATAGTTAAGACCACCATTAGGCATGGCACTATTTACTCGGGACATCCAGATGGTAGCTGCTACACCGGTAAGGATACCATTCAGCGCATACACCTTCATCTTTATTGCTTTTACATTAATTCCAGAAGCATTAGCTGCTTCTTCATTGCCGCCCACAGCAAAAACAGAACGTCCCAGTTTTGTCTGCTTGGTAATATAAACTACAATCAATATGAAGACCACTACAATATAAACGCTGTTGGGAATACCAAAAGTACTCTCCTGACCCACTGCTGCCAGATCTTCTCCCAGGCCGGACTGATTCTGTCCCTGAGTAATATAAAGAGCCATACCTCTGGCCATCAGCTGAACAGACAGTGTGGCAATAAAAGGCGGTGTATTAAAGGCTGTTACCATAGCACCGCTGACCATATTACAGACAATAGCAACTCCGATGGCTACCAGAAATGTCACCAATACGCTGGGTACTGCCTTATAAGCGTAAAGTGCAATAACACTGGCCAAAGCCAGATTAGATCCAGCTGCCAAATCCAGACATCCAGCGGATATCAGAAGCATAGCTCCCAAAGCCAACAGAATATTAACTGTCTGTTGTTTTGCCACATTCATCAAGTTACTTGGTGTCAGAAAATTTTCATTTGCAAATCCGCAAATAATCATCATGACAATCAGAATAATAAATAAACTGTACTTTGACAGATATTTTGAAATATCCACCGACTTCTTTTTTTCCATTTAATACTCCCCTAGCTATGATACTGCAAAGCCCATAATCCGCTCCTGGGTAAACAGTTCCTGCTCATCCAGGCAACCGGAAATTTTGCCTTCTTTCATTATGTAGATTCTGTCACACATACCGATAAGTTCTGGCAATTCTGAGGAAATCATAACAATTCCTTTACCACTGGCTGCCAGTACATTCATCAGCTCATAAATTTCTTTTTTAGCCCCCACATCAATTCCTCTGGTGGGTTCATCCATAATTACCACCTGAGCATTCTCGCAAAGCATCCACTTAGCCAGAATTACTTTCTGCTGATTACCACCGGACAAATTAACAATGGGAGTTTCCAGAGACGGTGTCTTTACTCTTACTTTTCCAAACACTTCCGATACTTCTGTGATTTCCTGCTTTTTGTGTCCACGACCGCCACTGAAATATTTCTTCAAGTTAGCCAGTGATGCATTTTCCAAAACACTTCGAATAGGAATAATTCCATACCGCCTTCGATCTTCAGTAACCATGGTAATTCCACTGTCAATGACCTTACGGATATTTTTCCGGCACTCCAAAGGCTTCCCTTTCAGAGAAATTTTTCCGGAATCATAAGAATCCATTCCAAAAATAGCACTCATGACCTCGGTTCTTCCTGCCCCAACCAGTCCGGCAAAACCTACGATCTCACCGGCTTTTATAGAAAAATTAATATTCTCAAAAACTCCTGCCTTTGTGAGATTTTCCACTTTCAGAAGTTCCTCTCCTATGGAAATTTCTTCTTTCGGATATTGATTCTCCAGTTTTCTTCCTACCATCAACTCAATGATTTCATCTACATTTGTCTCATCTTTGTGGAGAGTCTTGATAGTCTTTCCATCTCGGAGTACGGTAATCTCATCAGCAATGCGGAAAATTTCATCCATCTTGTGGGAAATATAAATAATACTCATGCCTCGATCTCTAAGCTCATTGATTTTCCCAATCAAAAATTCCACATCCTGATTAGATATGGATGAGGTAGGTTCATCCATAATCAGAATTTCTGCATTGAATGAAATAGCTTTCAGGATTTCCAGCATCTGAATATTCGAAACAGTCATATCCCGCAGCAAAGTATCCGGCGCATAAGAAAGCCCCTCACTTTTCAGCAATTCCACAGTTTCCCGGCGAATGCGCTTCCAATCCATTTGTACGGGACTTTTTTTGCACCAGCGTCCCAAATACAAGTTTTCCTCCAGAGTCATATCCGGAACATAAGAAAGTTCCTGAAACACCATAGAAATTTTATTTTTCCGAGCGTCCATAGGAGAACTGATGCTTACTGGTTTTCCGTCGATGACGATCTCACCTTCATCTGGATGATACAGGCCGTACAAAATCTTCATCAGAGTAGATTTACCCGCTCCATTTTCGCCGCACAGAACGTGAACACTTCCTTTTTTCAACTGAAAGCTCACATCATCCAAAGCTTTAACACCCGGAAAAGATTTCGACACATGCCGTAACTCCATCTTAATGTTCTCTTCCATAACTCCTCCTTTCCTTTTGTAAAATATTTTTTTATTTTGATACTTTTTTCTTGTGCATATCTCATAATTTCTTTGGCTTATCCATAAAATTATTGTGTTTATTGCACTTAATAGATGCTTTTATTATAAAATATTTCTGCATATTGTCAATAGTTTTTGTAAAAATATTTTATAAATATTTTTTATATAATTAGTCATAAAAAAAGAGACACCATAAAACTGTTGGAGATAAAAACCTGCCTTTCAAGCATTCATCCCCAGCAGAATACAGCGATATCTCTTATGCCGTCCTCAGACGTTTTTTATAAATTGTTCAATATGATACAAAGCTCCGCCCATAGCAGCCGCCTCAAATTCACAGGTACAAGGTTTTATGTAAGAGCCATCTGTAGGAAAAGTGCTACGTTCTACCACCAACTGGCTCAGTCTAGGAATATACGGCTTAAGATAGGGCCCCATATACCCGCCCAGGACCACCGGGCAGTCCAAGCACATATTAATATCATTCAACAAAATGGCAAGATAATCCAGATATTCCTCCAAAAGCTTTCGATATTCCTCTTTTCCCCTATTCATTTCCCTAAAAAAAACCGCAAGATCATTATCCGTCTTCCGGGAAAGACACAAGGCAGAACAGTAAGCCTCTGCACACCCTCGTTTCCCACAGGAACACTCCGCCCCTCCGGGCACCAAAGTAATATGACCAAACTCTGCACTGCGGTTGCCCATTCCTTCAAAGGGCTTCCCGTTAACTAAAATAGCACCACCTACCGTATTACTTAAGAGCAGATAGGCAATGGTCTGATTTTCATAATCATTTTTCCAGAATTCCGCCACTCCGGCACAGCTGGCATCATTAAATAGCAAACACGGAAAATCAAAATATTCTTGAAGAATCTGACAGAAATTCGAAGGTACCGGCAAAGTCTCTGCACTGGTTATAGTTTTCTTGTCAAAAGCAATGATTCCTGGAATCGTAATTCCCATGCCCAATATCTGTTCTGGGCGTATTTTATTTTTATCAATTAAGTTCCGAACCTTCTCCGCCAGCTGTCCATAACAAAGCTCCGAATCTGCAATTTCAAATTTTTCACGTACATGATCCATCATGGAACCATTCAAATCAACCAATACTAACGAAATATGGTGAGGCGTAATATCCAATCCTACAGCTACTCGAAAATCTGCCACAATAGATACAGCCCTGGCCTTCCGTCCTATTCCAGAAGAGAAAGTTCCATTCTCTTCTATCAATCCCTCATCTTTCAAAGAATTCAGATTCTGGGTTGTTGTGGGCAAACTAAGCTTCAATTCCGCTGCAATCTCCTGCTTGGAAATTCTTTGTCGCGCAGCAATCAGACGGAATACCCGATTTCTGTTCACTTGCTTGATTGACTGCAAATTTATCTCTGTCATAAAAAGAATAAATCCTTTCTCTAATATTTTTTGCAAAATCATCATATAACACAATTACTTTTTTGGCAATAACCCCAGCAAATTTAATTATAAATCCCAAAAATAGTATTGACTTTTTGTCTGTTCTGCAATAATATACAAATATATTATATAAAACTATTTTATAAATTATATTTGTAAATCAAGAAAGGAGTAACCTATGAAAGCAGCTTATCTCACAGAAAAAATGAAAATTGTTGTGCGTGACGACCGAGAGATTCCTGTTCCATCCCAAGGACAGGTTCTGGTTAAAATGGAATACTGCGGTGTATGCGGTTCCGATGTTCATTTCTACAAGGAGGGAAAAGTAGGCGATACCCCTGCTCCAAAGGATTTTATTTTAGGCCACGAAGTGGCAGGTACCATTACTGCTCTGGGAGAAGGTGTTACAGGTCTACAGGTAGGTGACCGAGTGGCATTGGAGCCTGGCTATACCTGCGGGAAATGTGAATTCTGCAAGACTGGTCGTTATAATCTCTGTCCTGATGTGCAATTTTTTGCTGCACCTCCGGTACAGGGTGCTCTGCAAGAATATGTAGTTCATCCGGCAGACATGTGTTTTAAACTTCCTGAAAATGTCAGTACAGAAGAAGGTGCACTGGTAGAGCCATTGGCTGTTGGAATGCATGCTGCTTCCCAAGCCAATGTTACACTGGGCAATAGTGTCCTGATTTTGGGCAGTGGTTGTATAGGATTAGTAACTATGCTCTCTGCCAAAGCCAGAGGTGCCTCCAAACTGGTAGTTGTAGATCTGTTCCAGAAACGTCTAGATATGGCAAAGAAACTGGGAGCTACAGAGGTAATCAATGCCAAAGAAGAAAATGTAGTAGACCGAGTTCGGGAAATCTTTGGCCCATTGGGTGCCGATATCGTATTTGAAACAGCAGGCGCTATCCCAACCATCCAGCAGACTCCTTTTTATGTAAAGCCCGGCGGAACCATCTGCTTGGTAGGCATGGCTGCCGAGAGTATGGCGAATTATAACTTCAATCAGATCATGATGAAAGAAGTTACCATCAAATCCGTATTCCGCTATCGAAATCTGTATCCTTCCGCTATTGCAGCCATTTCCAGCGGAGCCATCGACGTAAAACAGATTGTAACCCACCGTTTTACCTTCGATGAATCTGACCAGGCTTTCCACAACGCTGTGGTAAATGCACAGGATGAAATCAAAGAGGTAATTCAGTTCTAATATTTGAAGGTCCGCGGAAGCATTTCCAACTCTTCCATTGAGATGCAGTTGGGGATGCTTCCTTTGCATACTGCTTCCCGACAATCATCCAAGCTCATCCAGCAAACCTCTTCCACTTCCTCCGGCTGAAGTTTCAGTTGCTCCGGTTCCACATCTCTCCATAGACAATATACATTGCTGATCTGATTATCTACAAACAGTTTCCCATAAAAATTATCTTTCCAATAAATTTTTCTCTGACCGCAATACACGAATTCTTTTTCCTCTGCTTTCAGTCCCAGTTCTTCCAGCAGCTCCCGTCGGGCAGAAGACAGCCAATCCACTCCTGCCGGAATATGACCTGCGCTGGAAATATCATAACACCCCGGATGAGAATCCTTTCCTGCACTGCGCTTCTGAAGCAGAATTTCTACTTTCCCCTGATGCTCCCTCATCAACCATACATGGGCAGTCCTATGCCTGATTCCCTTCTGATGGGCTTTCGTTCGCTCTACTGTCTCTCCTGTAGGATTCCCCTGATCATCTACTACATCCAACCATTCCATATTTTCTCTCCTTTTCACACAAGAAGGAAGGCGGCATTCAGCATCTTTCATCCGATTTGCCGCCCTCCAGGGTCCTTTGCAAGATCTACATTGATTTGTTATGTACAGTACAGGCTCAATCAATGGAGAAAACAAGCAACTTTCTTCTCCTCCTTTTGTTAAATAGTAGCCTGAACAACTCTATTTTAGCGGAAAGGTGATTTTTTTATATAACAAATTTGTTGCACCACCCGCATAGCAGGTGGTTTATTGTTTCCCACATATCCATTTCTCCGTTGGGAGAAACTCCGATGCACTCAACAGGCTAAAGTCCATAAAAAAATCCCCTGCCAGCATCGCTGCCGACAAGGGACTTCATAATTTCAATATTCTGCTTATTTAGCAGCTGCCATCTGTGCAGCAACCTCAGCAGCGAAATCTTCGTTTTTCTTCTCCATACCTTCACCGGTCTCGAAACGAACAAAGCCTTTAACAGCAACTTTGGCATTGTTAGCTTTTGCAACCTGTGCAACGTATGCAGCTACGCTCTGTTTTCCATCTTCTGCTTTTACATATACCTGGTCAAGCAAGCAGATCTCTTTGAGCTGTTTGTTCAGACGACCCATAACTGCGCCACTGATTACTTTCTCCGGCTTTCCAGCCATCTTCGGATCATTCTCGATCTGAGTTTTGATGATCTCAAGCTCATGAGCTTTGTACTCTTCATCAACTTCGCTGTCGTTGGTGTATACCGGTTTCATAGCGGTGATCTGCATAGCGATGTTCTTAGCCATCTCTTTGATCTCATCGTTTACTACATCGGTCTCAATGTCAACGAGAACACCGATCTTACCTTCTGCATGGATGTAAGAAGATACGAATCCGTTCTGCTCCTCAACCTGTTTGAAACGACGAATGTTCATGTTCTCACCGATTACTGCGATCTGTGCTGCAAGAGCCTCTTTTACAGTCTTGGTGGTATCCAGTGCCCACGGCTCAGCCATGAATGCATCGATATCAGCTGCGGTGGTGTTCAGTGCCTGTGCAGCAACATCTGCTACATAAGTACGGAATTTCTCATTCTTTGCTACGAAGTCAGTCTCAGCATTTACTTCTACTGCAACTGCTTTCTTTCCGTCCTCAGACAGAGCGGTAGCTACGATACCCTCTGCTGCAATACGGCTTGCTTTTTTCTGTGCGGTTGCCAGACCTTTTTCACGCAGGAAATCTACTGCTGCTTCCATATTACCTTCGGTAGCTGCCAGTGCTTTCTTGCAGTCCATCATACCTGCACCAGTCATCTCTCTTAACTCTTTTACCATTGCTGCTGTAATAGCCATGATTGATTCCTCCTGTTTGGTGTTGTGATTACTCCTCTACCGG
This sequence comes from Hominiventricola aquisgranensis, assembly GCF_040096225.1. Classification (NCBI taxonomy): domain Bacteria; kingdom Bacillati; phylum Bacillota; class Clostridia; order Lachnospirales; family Lachnospiraceae; genus Hominiventricola; species Hominiventricola aquisgranensis. The sequence goes on from NZ_JBBMFC010000008.1 coordinate 109,077, forward strand.
CTGCTCCTCAGCGTCCTCAGCATACTCCTCAGCCTCGCCCTGGTTTGCCTCGATCACAGCGTCTGCCATCTTGGAAACGATCAGTTTTACAGCACGGATTGCATCGTCGTTACCCGGGATCACATAGTCAAGCTCTTCCGGATCACAGTTGGTATCGCAGATACCGATCAGCGGAATACCCAGAGTATGTGCTTCCTGTACACAGATTTTCTCTTTCTTCGGGTCAACTACGAAGATTGCATCCGGGATATCATGCATCTCTTTGATACCGCCAAGGTTCTTCTGCAGTTTCTCCATCTCTTTCTTCAGTGCGATAACCTCTTTCTTCGGCAGCACGTCAAAAGTTCCATCCTCCTGCATGGTCTCGATTGCTTTCAGTCTTGCAATTCTTCCCTGGATGGTCTTGAAGTTGGTGAGCATACCGCCCAGCCATCTCTCATTTACATAGAACATACCGCAACGCTCAGCCTCGGTAGCGATTGCGTCCTGTGCCTGCTTCTTGGTTCCTACGAACAGGATCTTTCCACCTTCAGCAGCGATATCTGCAACTGCTTTGTAAGCCTCATCAACTTTTCCTACAGATTTCTGCAGGTCGATGATGTAGATACCGTTTCTCTCGGTGTAGATGTACTCTGCCATCTTAGGGTTCCATCTTCTGGTCTGATGACCGAAGTGTACGCCGGCTTCCAGTAACTGTTTCATTGAAATTACGCTCATTTTTTCTTCCTCCATTGGTTGTTTTCTTCCGTCAGACTTTCACTCCAGAAAGAACCATCTCTGGCACCACTCTCCGGATCCGTCTGCGTGATTATTTTTCGCTCATATTTATTTGATGCGAAAAGAGCCTTATATAATGTAGCATAGCCCAAAATGGGTGTCAAGCATTTTGTTTGACAAATAGGAATTTTCTGCCTATAATAAAAAACGGCATGAATAATCGAGACTTGAACTGATACATAGCATCGTGTTTATTTATCGAGGAGGAATTGAAAAAATGGCAAGACCAAAAAGAGCTGTCACTACCGCTAAAGCTGCTGTTGCAAAAACTGCAGAACCGAAAACTACCGAAGTGAAAGCTGCAGAAGCAAAAGAAGTAAAAGCTGAAGAGAAGAAAGTAGTTGAAGAAAAAGCTGCTGCTAAGACAACTGCTAAAAAGACTACCAGAAAACCGGCTTGTAAGGTATCTACCTGTGTAGAGCTGAATGGTTTAAGTGTTTCTGTTGCTAATGTGGAAGCTGCTGTAAAAAAAGCAGTGAAAGCAAGCGGTGCTGAAGCTACTGATATAAAGATCTATATCAACGCTGCTGAGCAGGCTGCATACTACACCGTAGATGGTGCCGGCGATGCTACCAATAAAGTAGACCTGAAGACACTGTAATCCATCTGTAACATGTCATGAAAGAAGCTTCCGATACAGTTTTTCCTGTTTCGGAAGCTTTTTCTATGTCAAAAATTCTCTTCTCTTTGTTTTCTCCGATACTGAAACGGAGTGCATCCCATCTTTCTTCGGAATATTTTTGCAAAATACGCTGGATTAGAAAATCCAGTCATTCCTGCGATCTGCGTCACATCCAGCCTGTCATCCCGCAGAAGCGGAAGACTTCTCTCTACACGATAATCCAGCAAATAGTCAAAAATCGATGCATTCATATATCGTTTGAACAGACGGCAGCTTTCGCTGCGGCACAGATGAATCTGTTCCGCCAATTCTTCCAGCGTGATCTTTTCTGCATAATGTTCCTGAATATACACCATAATACACCGGATCCGCTCCGTATCCCTGTCATATCCAGACTGTTCCTCTGCTCCTGGCTCCACATGTTCATAGATCAGAAGCCAGATCTCCATCAATGCAATCTGTATCTTCAGTTCCGAAGCTTCTGCTTTGTCTGCAGATAATCTCTGAATCTTACGGATCTGTTCCAGCACCTTCTTCTGCCAGTCAACTTCAGGTTTAAAATGAATGGATGCCAGTTCGGGATCTCTCAGTATTCCTTCCATATATCTGTTCTGCATCAGACTATTGTTGTACCCATACAGAAGTCGTGGATGGAAAGTGACTGACAGATAACTACAGTCTGCTGAGTTTCCATGACGTCCTGCATGCAGAACATTGGTATTACAGAACAAGCCCTCTCCTGCCTTTAACAGACAGCTGTTGTCATTGACCTGATAAAGAATCTCACCCTCCAGAATCAATGTCAGCTCGATCTCCGGATGCCAGTGCCATGGGAACTCTCCCGTATCAAACCAGGACAGACGCTCCGGACTGACCAGCACCGGAAATCCATATGTTCCATGTGCTTTTACTTCTTTTTGCTTCTGATCGATCTGTAACCGCATAAAATCTCAATATCCTTTTATTTTTTAACAAATATACTTGTTGAAATATCTCCTGATTCTCATTATATTGATATTATACAAGATGTCAACGGACATCCGTCAGAAAGGGGAAGGTTTTATGGAATTTACACTCGCACAATTAAAAGAAAAATTTACAGAGCTCTTCGGAAATGACGGTGAGCCAAAGCTTTATTTTGCGCCAGGTCGTGTCAACCTGATCGGCGAACATACCGATTATAATGGAGGACACGTATTTCCCTGTGCACTGACCATCGGAACCTATGGTGTGATCCGCAAACGAGAGGACCGCACGATTCGTTTTTATTCTTTGAACTTTACAAATAACGGCATCATCACCACCTCCCTCGATGATCTGGTTCCAAACGAAGCAGCCGGCTGGACCAATTATCCAAAGGGAGTAATGTGGACCTTTGAAAAGCGGGGCTATCATCTGACTGCAGGTGCTGACATTCTGATCTACGGTGATATCCCGGCCGGCAGCGGACTGTCCTCTTCTGCTTCCCTGGAAGTGCTGACCGGACTGATGCTGCGTGACACCTTTGGATTTGACATTTCTATGATCGATCTCGCACTGATCGGTCAGTATTCTGAAAACAACTTCAATGGTATGAACTGCGGAATCATGGATCAGTTTGCTTCTGCCATGGGTAAAAAGGATTGTGCGATCTTCCTGGATACCAACACCTTGAACTATGAATATGCACCGGTAAAACTGCCAGATGCAAGAATCGTGATCACCAACAGCAAGGTAAAACACAGTCTGGTATCTTCCGCTTACAATGACCGCCGGAGAGAAAGTGAAACTGCTCTGAAGGATCTGCAGACTGTTGTAGATATCAAGACACTTGGCGATCTGACAGAAGCTGAATTCGAGGCTCACAAAGATGCCATCAAAGATCCTGTCTGCCGGAAACGTGCAAAACATGCCGTATATGAGAACCAGCGTACCATCCACGCAGTGGAGGCTCTGAAAAATAATGACATCGTAACTTTCGGAAAACTGATCAACGAATCACACGTATCTCTGCGTGACGATTATGAGACTTCCTGCAAGGAGACCGATATTCTGGCTGAGCTTGCATGGGCAGTTCCGGGTGTCTATGGTTCCCGTATCACCGGCGGCGGATTTGGCGGCTGTACTGTCAGCATTGTAAAAACTGATTCCATCGACCAGTTTATCAAATCTGTTGGCGATGCTTACAAGGAAAAGACCGGTCACACTGCAGAGTTTTATGTAGTGGATATTGGAGACGGTGCACGCTCTCTTGACTGATAATTATTGAGGGCTGTCGTGCTGACAGCCCTTTTCCATGACTGTATAAAGGAGTAATCTACTATGACATTATCCGAATCAATCGCAGCACTGGTAAACTACGGTATGGAAACCGGTCTTACCCCTGCCTGCGAAAAAATCTACACAACCAACCTTCTTCTGGACATTTTTCATGAAGATGATTATGAAGAACCATCACAGATTCCATCCCTTTCTCTGGAAGAGATTCTGAAAGAGCTGCTGGATGAAGCAGTCAGACGGGAATTGATCCCTGACAGCATCGCTTACCGGGATCTTTTTGACACCCGGTTGATGAACTGTCTGCTCCCACGCCCTGCTCAGGTCCAGGCAGACTTCTGGAAACAATACGAGATATCTCCGGAAGCAGCTACTGCTTTCTTTTACAAATTCTCTCAGAACAGCGACTACATCCGCCGTTACCGGGTATGTAAGGATCAGAAATGGAAGATCTCCAGTGATTATGGAGAGATCGACATTACCATCAATCTGTCCAAGCCGGAGAAGGATCCCAAAGCCATTGCCGCTGCCAGAAATGCAAAAGCAAGTGCTTATCCCAAATGTCAGCTTTGCATGGAAAATGAAGGCTATGCCGGACGGCTCAATCATCCGGCCAGAGAAAACCACCGGATCATCCCCATCACCATCAATGACAGCAAATGGGGCTTCCAGTACTCTCCATACGTATACTATAATGAACACTGTATCGTATTCAACGGTCAGCATGTCCCTATGAAGATCGACCGCGCCGCATTTATCAAGCTGTTCGATTTTGTGAAACAGTTCCCCCATTATTTTCTGGGTTCCAATGCAGACCTTCCGATCGTAGGTGGATCCATCTTAAGTCATGATCATTTTCAGGGAGGACACTACACCTTCGCTATGGCAAAAGCACCGATTGCCATTCCAGTGACGATTCCAGGCTATGAAGATGTAGAATCCGGTATTGTAAAATGGCCGCTGTCCGTCTTACGTATCCGTCACAAGGATGAAAAACGACTGATCGATCTGGCGGAGCACATCCTGAAAGTATGGCGTGACTATACCGATGAAGACGCCTTTATCTATGCATACACAGACGGAGAACCTCACAACACGATCACTCCTATTGCACGAAAAGTCGATGACACCTATGAGCTGGATCTGACACTTCGCAACAATATCACAACTGAGGAACATCCACTGGGTGTTTACCATCCTCATGCGAAGCTTCATCATATCAAAAAAGAAAACATTGGACTGATCGAGGTTATGGGGCTTGCTGTTCTGCCTGCCCGTCTGAAACAGGAAATGGCTCTTCTCAAGGAATATATCCTCACAGGCAAAGATATTGCCAAGAATGAAGATCTGGCTAAACATGCAGAATGGGTGGCTGAATTCCTGCCGCACTATACTTCCATCACAGAAGAGACCATCGATCAGATCCTGGAACAGGAGATCGGCAAGGTCTTTGTACAAGTACTGGAGGATGCAGGCGTCTACAAATGGACGGAAGAAGGTCATGCTGCCTTCTTACGTTTTGTACAGGCTTTGTAATTTTGGCAATTTTTCCACTTGCCAAGCAGAAGGTTTTCCGCTAATATAGATTTTAAGAACTGCACGACTGGCGGAAAGCAGACTTCTGTCTGTGGTAGGGCGACCTACAGGAAGTGCAGCATTACATTAAACAGCCGACCGCCTGGGCGCATGCAGGATCGTCATGCACTCAGGCGGTCTTCTTATATTTATTTACCATTTTTATTTACAGGAGGTACTTATGAAACTTTTATCTCTGGAACAGGAACTTTCATCCAATGCATATCCGGGCCGCGGAATCGTTCTCGGACTCACTCCGGATGGAACACATGCAGTCGCTGCTTATTTCATTATGGGCCGCAGTGTCAACAGCCGTAACCGTGTCTTTGTAGAAGACGGTGAAGGCATCCGCACCCAGGCATTTGATCCTTCCAAGCTGTCTGATCCAAGCCTTATCATCTACGCACCCGTCCGCGTACTTGGCAACAAAACCATCGTTACCAATGGCGACCAGACCGACACCATCTATGACGGTATGGATCATCAGATGACCTTTGAGCAGTCCCTGCGCTCCCGTAAATTCGAGCCGGATGGACCGAACTACACACCAAGAATCTCCGGTATCCTCCATGTTGAAGGAACTCATTTTAATTATGCCATGTCTATTTTAAAGAGCAATGACGGTGACCCGGATTCCTGCCATCGTTACACCTTCGCTTACGAGAACCCAAAAGCTGGTCAGGGACATTTTATCCATACCTATATGCATGATGGCGATCCGCTTCCAAGCTTTGAAGGTGAACCTAAGCTGGTATCTGTCTGTGATGATATGGATGCATTTACCGATCTTCTGTGGAACAACTTGAATGAGGATAATAAAGTCTCTCTCTTTGTCCGCTACATCAATCTGGAAAATGGAACTTATAAAACAAAAATTGTAAATAAAAATAAATAACAGGAGGACTCTTAGCATGAATGAACTTCAGTTAAAATATGGCTGCAACCCCAATCAGAAACCATCCCGTATCTATATGGAGGACGGAAGTGATCTGCCTGTCACTGTTCTGTCTGGCAGACCCGGCTACATCAACTTTCTGGATGCTTTCAACGGCTGGCAGCTGGTTAAAGAATTAAAAAAAGCCACCGGACTTCCGGCAGCTACTTCCTTCAAGCATGTCTCTCCTGCTGGTGCAGCAGTCGGTCTTCCGCTGACAGATACTCTGGCAAAGATCTATTGGGTAGAAGACATGGGAGGTCTTTCTCCGCTGGCATGTGCTTATGCAAGAGCCAGAGGTGCTGACCGTATGTCCTCTTTCGGAGATTTTATCGCATTATCTGATGTGTGTGACCTGGATACTGCACGCCTGATCAAAAGAGAGGTATCCGATGGTGTGATCGCACCCGGATATACCGAAGAGGCATTGGAACTTCTGAAGCAGAAGAAAAAAGGAAATTATAATGTCATTCAGATCAATCCGGATTACGTACCGGCTCCGATCGAGAAAAAGCAGGTCTATGGAGTCACCTTTGAACAGGGCCGCAATGAACTGAATATTGACGATGAACTTCTTTCCAATATTGTAACTCAGAATAAGGAAGTTCCAGAGCAGGCTTTGATCGATATGAAAGTAGCTTTGATCGTCCTGAAATATACACAGTCCAACTCCGTCTGCTATGTCAAAAATGGGCAGGCCATCGGAATCGGTGCCGGGCAGCAGTCCCGCGTACACTGTACCCGTCTGGCAGGACAAAAGGCAGACAACTGGTTCCTTCGCCAGTCTCCAAAGGTTCTTGGGCTGCAGTTCCTTGATACCATCGGCAGAGCGGAGCGTGACAATGCCATTGATGTCTATATCGGTGAAGAGTATATGGATGTGCTGGCTGACGGTGCATGGGAAAAGATCTTCAAAGTAAAACCAGACGTATTCACCCGCGAAGAAAAACGGGCATGGCTGGATCAGCTGACCGATGTAACGCTCGGTTCTGATGCATTCTTCCCGTTTGCTGATAACATTGAACGTGCGCATAAGAGCGGTGTCAAATATATCGCACAGCCTGGTGGAAGCGTCAGAGATGATCTGGTGATCGAATGCTGCGATAAATATCATATGGCTATGGCATTCACCGGAATCCGCCTGTTCCATCACTAAATTCTCAACAAATAATGCTGCGCAATGGCCGATCATGGCTGTTGCACAGCATTTTTTATCCTATATTCGTTGAACAGAGGGATTCATATTTATCTGTACCTTCCAGCTTAAGCAGTGCGATCTTCTTGTGGATTCCTCCAGCGTATCCAGTCAGACTTCCATCTGCACCAATAACTCGATGACAGGGAATGATAATCGATATTTTGTTGTGTCCAACCGCTCCTCCGACAGCCTGTGCAGACATCGTGGAAATCCCCTGTTCTGCGGCAAGCTGCTGTGCGATTTCACCATATGTTACCGTCTGTCCGTATGGAATCTGCAGAAGTATCTTCCACACAGCCTGTCTGAAAGCTGTTCCCACCGGATGAAGAGGTGGTGTGAATTTCGGTTCTTCGCCGGAGAAATATATATCCAGCCATCTCCTTGTCTCTGTGAGAATCTTCGTCTCCTGCCATATGCTCTCATCTGGAAGTCCATTTGCATAATATTTCTGTCCTACAAACCACAGACCGGTAAGTCCTTCCTCATCCGCAGCCAGCAGAAGATCACCAAGCGGCGATCTGTATTTACAGATAGATACCATGTTTGTACGTCACCCTTTCTTTGTAGATCTTACTCTTCTTTGCTTCCATGAAGAAGATCTGCCACAGGGCTGATGGCCATATAAGCACAAGGATCCATTCCCTTGACAATGGTTTTCAGCCGAACGATCTGAAATCGGTTGACAACTACATAGAGAACTGTTTTGGATGTATTGGAATAATATCCATGAGCATCCAGAATCGTCAATCCTGTTCCAAATTCCTCTGAAACTGCCTGACAGATCTGATTGGGTCTGGTCGTGATGATCATGGCTGCCTTGGCACTGTCCAGTCCATCCACAATAAAATCAACGGTCTTCGAGCCCGCCGCATAGGTCACGATCGAGTACAGCGGCAGGATCCAGCTTCCCCTGACTATTCCACAGATTATGTACAGCAATACATTGTAGATCAATACAAATGTTCCGACCGAGATACCCAGTTTTTTGGCAAACACCACTGCAACCACTTCAATTCCATCCATGGCTCCGCCATATCGGATCGCCAGGCCGCTGCCGATACCAGATATAAGCCCGCCAAACAACGCGCACAAAAACAGGTCCGTTCCTGCCAGTGGAGAAGCGATACTCACATCAATGGGCAGAACATCCGTGATCATCCATGCTGATAAAGAATAAATGCAGACTGTGAAAATAGCATACACTGAGAACACGACTCCCTGCCTCTTTAATCCAAACAGCAGAAGCGGAATATTTAATACGATCAGGAAAAAGGATAGCGACAGCCATTCCGGCGTCAGCTGCCCCAGAAGGATCGAAGTTCCAGAGATACCACTGTCATATAACTGGACAGGTGCAATGAATAAGGTCACGCCGATCGCATTGATCACGCCAGCTATCAAAAGCATCAGAAAATTAAAAGGTGAAAATTTCTCAAGCAGTTTCAGTTTTTTCAAACACATACCTCCAGACTGATTCTAATATAACATTTGCTATATGGTTATGCCCGGAAGATCATATCTCTGCTAATGTCACTGATCGTATTGGCTCCGCACATTCTCATAGTATCTTCCAGTTCTCCACCGATCTTATCAATATAACACTGTACGCCTTCTGCCGCACCTCCATAGACAGCTGTCACGAACGGACGGCCAAGCAGCACACCATCAGCTCCCATAGCCAGTGCTTTAAATACATCCACACCACTTCTGAGTCCGCCGTCTACCAGGATCTTCATCCGTCCGCCAACTGCCTCCACGATATCTTCCAGCACCTCTGCTGTTGCCGGGCATTGATCCAGTACACGTCCTCCATGATTGGATACGACGATTGCCGCTGCCCCTGCATCTTTTGCCTTCAGTGCTCCTCTGCGGGTCATGATACCCTTGATGATGAACGGCACACCTGCCATCTCTGCCACTTCCCGAAGCTCATCTACCGTCTTGCTGCCCGCCGGAGGTGTCAGATTCTTCAAAAACGGAAGTCCTGCTCCGTCAATATCCATAGCAACTGCAAAAGAACCGGATGCTTTTACCAGCTCCATTTTCTCCCGGATTGTCTCCAGATTCCATGGCTTGACTGTTGGGATGCCCAAACCACCAGCTGCTTTGATCGCTGCGGTGGCTCCTTCCATTACTTTCGCATTGGTTCCATCACCGGTAAATGCGGCAATCCCGCCTTTTGCACAGGCATCCACCAGAAGATTGTTGTAAGCCAGATCGTCATATTTCTCTCCGTAATGCAGTGTCATTGCTCCTACCGGACCTGCAAAAAACGGATACTTGAATGTCCGTCCAAAGAGCTCAACAGAAGTATCGATCGGCTTATTCTCATGAATGGTATCCATGTTCACACGGATCTCCTGCCATTTCTGATAATTACGAACTGCATTATCTCCTACACCTTTGGCTCCTGGTCCCGGCATCTGATTTTTACATGCTACCCCATTACAGACCGGACAGACTTTACAGTAAGGACCCATATTTCCTCTTGCGGATTTCAATACTTCATCATAAGTCATCTGCTTTTCCTCCTATAATATGCCAGCACTGCTGACTATTTTACTTCGTGTTTTGTTTGCCAAATAATTCTTCTCCCCAGACTGCTGTCAGACGATCCAGCGTAAAGATCGCATTGGCAGGACTTGTAGAAGGCAATTTCACAGCTTCTCTGCCTGTTTCTTTTTCACAATATCTGTGATACAGCTGCCATGCCTTTCCTCCGTTTGCATAGATCTGCCGGATCGGACTGGACGACAGTACCTTTTCCAGTTCACAGGGCACTACATTTTTAATACTGCTGTCGCTGGATCCTACAATATCACAGCTGTGTACCACATCCCAGATAGCGATCTGATGTTTCAGCAACAACGTCTTCTTCTCTTCTATTGTTTCCGGGATCTCTTCATCTGTCAGTCTCGCCAGCAGACGCCAGAACCGATTCTGCGGGTGTCCATAATAAAATCCCTCTTCCCGGGACTTCACAGATGGAAAGGAGCCCAGGATCAACACCTTCGAATGCTCATCAAAGACAGGTTCAAAGGTATGCTCCACATGTTGATATCCCAGTGCATCGGCTTCCTTGATCACATCGTCTGGTGACAGCTTTTTGCTCCGTGGATACATACGGCCTGCAACTCCATCTTTTGCCACAGCCAGAATATAAGAATTGATCTTCAGCTTATGTTCTTCATAAAGTCCCATACTCTGATAGAGATCCTTATATTTTTCCAGCAATTCAAACTTGAGCTTCACCGCATCCACAGATACAGATTCTGTTGCCACCAGGCTGCCTTTTCGTTTCATGTAATAATAGATTGGCTTCTGTAAGGCCCGGAATCTCTGTCCATGACGGATAAATTGCAGATTAAACAGAAAATCTTCACACCAGTTCATGGATGCGTCACACCTGAGTTCATGTTCCTCTATAATGGAACGCCGATACAGCTTGTTCCACATCACACCATAATAGTAATCCGCAGGATCATCTGCCATCTCCATGGCAAATTCTTCTCTGCTCATCACATCTTTCTTTTTAATGTGCTTTTTCTCCACGTAGTGCTTGCCATTTACCCGGTAAAAATCCGCGATCACCAGATCACAGTCATCCTCCACTGCCGCACGTACCAGACTTTCTGTTGCGTCCGGTGTGATCCAGTCGTCACTGTCCAGAAACTGTAAATACATGCCTCTCGCCAGCTTCATGGCAATATTCCGGGTATTGGACACGCCGGAATTTTCCTTATCTATGGTATGGAATCTGAGATCCCTCTCCTCATATTCCTTGCAGATAGCCAGACTTCCATCTGTACTTCCGTCATTCATCAGCAAAACTTCCATATCTGTAAATGTCTGCGCAGCCACACTGTCCAGACAACGACGCAGATACCGTTCTGCATTATATACAGGAATGATCAATGTCACTAACGGCATAGTTTTCCCACTTCTGCCACTCAAAATGTGTTTGAACATACTCAATCACATCGAGAAATTGAAGTCCTCACGGATTCTTCTTACTGCTTCACCATGTATGCTTTTGTGGTTACAAGTAACTCACTACTCACAAGTTCTGGTACACTCCACAGTCGTTAATTCCCGAAATAGCCTTCGGTACATACTTACATTTGCGTTCATTATGCAATTTTGTAA
>NZ_JBBMFC010000009.1:0-105269 GCF_040096225.1 Hominiventricola aquisgranensis
TGAAAAAAATAAGGATTCCATGAACGAACTTGAGTGGATTGGAAAAAATTTATAAAGCACACACCAAATTCCAGTTTATTTGATTCACACGCAATTTAATAATAAATTTACATAGCACTTTAGCCAAAAGGTTAAGGCGCTATTTTTTTTACCACAAAAGGAGGAACGAATCAAAACCCATATCATCAATTATTCCAAGACCAGAGATACCTATATCGCCTACCGAAAATCCGGCTACAGTGAGTACAAAAAAATAAAAAAAGAGATGCGGGATTATCAGATTGCAAAGCAAAACGTGGAATCCTTCTATGCGGCACAGCAGAGTTGGAACCAGGAAGAGAATCTGAAAAAGAAACGACAACAGCAGCGATAATCACAGGGGTACTGCTCGCCTACGGTATCCCAAATCTGGGATACCCCACACCCTCCGGGCAAAGTCCATCCATCAGGTCTTGCCTATGTTATCTGAATGCGCCTCAAAAAACAGTTTTTACATCTGTATTGTAATTCCAACAAGAAAGGATTTCTCACCGGGAACAAGATCGAGATCACCGCCATGGCCTTCAATGATTTTTCGGACAGAGGAAAGCCCGATTCCATGATCATCAGATGTACCCTTTCGGGAGAGGAATGTTTTTCCCTCTTGCAAGGCCAGACCGTCGTAAGTGTTTTCAATCTTCAAAAAGTACATATTGCCTCTGGTTTCGCCTGCAATGAAAATGCGGCGCACCCCTTGCTTTTGGCGGCTGCACCCCTCCACGGCATTGTCCAAAAGATTGCCCAGCACCGTACACAGTTCCACATCGGTAAGCGGCATCTGATCGGGAAGATCGAGCCGCACCTGAAATTCTGTCCCTTGTGTCTGCGCCATGCCGTAGTAGTATTCAATCAGCGCATTTACAACGGGATTTTTACAGAACGCAACATGGGAGTGACCCGATGTTGCCGCAACCTGTTCCTCAACCTGTAACAGGAAGGAGCAGATCTCTGTCTGCCCATGTTCAGAGGCCATGCGGTCTATGGTACGCAGATGGTGTTTGATGTCGTGGATCAGCCTTCTGTTTTCTGCCGCTGCCTCAGAAACCTGACGGCTGTATTCGGTCTGCATAGAGAACTGACGGATGACCTGCTTGCGTTCTTCCTGGAAAATCAGGCTGTTTCCATATCCTTCTATCACATCGCGCCAGAGGGAATAGCCGATGGCTGCTGCTATGAAAAAGCTGCCCCATTCCACAAACCAACCGCCGATAACCGGCTCATAAACCGGCAGAAGGCAATCCCATATAAAGGCGCAGGTTGCGGCTGCCACAGCATAGAAGATCGGCCTGCTCCGTTTTTCTCCTCTGTGAATGGCAAGCACAGCGATGATAAGCAGATAGAGCGCAGATGCCGCCTTATAACAAAAGACCGATGCAGAGAAGAAACGAATAGCTCCAAGGGAGAGATGGGAAGCCATCATCTATTGTACGGATTGTGATTAACTTCTGAGAACTGGTAAAGAGCTGGCGGCATTGGGACATAATTATAAAGCAACCGTAACAAAGCAGCCGACGACAACCGAGGAAGGAGTCAGAACCTACACCTGCACCAAGTGCGGACACAGTTACACACAGTCTATCGCTAAGATCAAGTCCGATGACAGCAGTAAAAATAATGGTAATGAAAATCAGAATCCAAAGTCCGATGACAGCAGCAAGGATAATGGCAGCCAAAACCAGAAACCGCAGTCTGGCACAGACAATGGTAATCAGAATCAGAAGCCACAGCCTGATACGGATAATGGTAAGGACAATGGTACTTCAATTAAGCCATACATCAAGGATGACAGCGGCAAGGAAGGCTGGGATGTTATCAAGCCACAGCTTGAAGAAGCTAAGGCAGGCGATACGGTAACGGTTGCAATGAACGGAACAACTGTAGTACCGAAAGATGTAATTGACAGTATCAAGGGCAAAGATACAACACTTGTTCTGGATATGGGAAATGGCCTTTCCTGGAAGATTTATGGAAAGGATATTACTGATGCAGCTGGAGATATTGATTTTGATGTGACAGTCGGAGCCGACGCCGGAAAATCCATTCCTGTGGATGTGATCAATAACGTGACCGGGGAACATTCTTCCTTGAATCTGACTCTTGCTTATGACGGAGAGTTTGGATTTACAGCCACACTGACCGTCAACATGAAATCAAAGAATGCAGGACTGTATGCGAACCTGTTCTACTACAATGAACAGACCGGAGAACTGGAATTTATCAGCGCCGGACAGATTGATTCGGATGGAAATGTGGAACTTGTATTTACCCATGCATCAGATTACACGATTGTTGTTGATACCAAGATTATGAGTGATAACGGTCAGGCAGACAACAAAGCTGATGAAACCATTCCTGCGCCTAAGACAGATGACAGCACTTCAAAATATGCATGGAATAATACGATAATCATTATTATAGGTATCTGTATTATGCTGATTGTTATTGGAGCCATATTCTATGTAAGGAAAAAGAGTGGTTTAGAAGAAGAATAAGTATCTGACATAGTAATTGAATAAAAGTGCAGAGGTGGGAGCGTAAGCGCCCACCTTTTACAGTTGAAGAAGAAAGAGAATATGAATCCGGAAATTGCAGCTTAACTATAATAACGATATAGCAGACTGATTTTTGACATCATAATCAAAAATTTCATCAAATTAATTTTGTCATATTACATAAAAATGTGCGGATACACAGAAATGGGGAGTGTAACGATGGAGATTAAAAGAGACGCTTACCTACAGCAGCTGACCCTGCGAAAAGATAAGCAGTTTATGCCACGATTTGAGGAAGTGCTGAACAGCCTGCTCCGCATGAGCAATATTGATGTGTATGTCACCGGAAGCAACTCTAAGTTCTTATCCAGCGATATTGTAACCGAGTTCCGTGGCAGAGGTGATGAAATCAGAATCTATCCCATCTCCTTTGCAGAGTTTTATTCTGTCTATGACGGTGATTATGATGATGCCTGGGATGACTACATGACCTATAGGTCAGAAAATTTGATAAGTCTGGATTAGGGCTAAATAAAAGTAAATTATGATAAAAAATAATTGGGAGGGTCGCAACACTCAGAACAACCACAAATATATGGAAAGAGTAAAATGAGCAGTTGACTCATAAAAGTTTCACTGTTATAATTAGTTTCACTAAAAGAGTGAAAGCGGTGATTAAAGTGAAAACAGATAGATACGGATTGGAATGTGTCGAAAATAAATTTTTAAAACTTCCTAATGTTCAAAAGTATGAAGTTGTAAAAAGAACAGAGGATGGTTTTGTTGCATCTGTAGAAATGGATAACGGCTATGAATTTTTGTTAAATGCCTGTGTGGTAAATCAGGTATTTCCATCCACGGTTATGCAGTTGATAGAAAAGCAGAGCATGGAACAAGGTATGAGAATTTTAGTTTCTCCATATGTATCAGAGCGTACTGCCGCAATATGTGAGCAGAATGAAATGGGGTATTTTGATTATGCAGGAAATTGCTGGTTTGTAGGACACTCCATATATTTGTCTGAAAAAGGAAATAAAAATCCCAGACCGAAAGAATATAAGGCAGCGGCTATATTTGAACGTTCTTCTGTGGTATCATCACTTATTTTGAGGGAACTGTTTGTAGATGTTACAAGAGTATGGAAGCTAAAGTATCTGGCGGAAAAAGTAGACTGCAGTATCGGACAGGTATCAAAGGTAATGAATTTTCTACAAGAGAATGCATGGGCAGAAAAAACAAAGGACGGATATATGCTTAGGGAGCCGGAAGCACTCTTATATGAGTGGAGCAGGATTTATGGTAAAAAGGAAGCATCTGCGTATGCACTTTACAGTCTGGATAATGTTTCTATTTTGGAAAAGAAACTGAAATTTCTGAAAAAGGATATGGGGATTGAATCTTACCTGACGGGTTTTTCCGGCGGGGTCCGTTATGCCCCTGTTATCCGGTATAATAAAGTTCATATGTATCTGGCACCGGAGGATATTCAGGAAGCAATCGCTTATCTGGAGATGAAGGAAGTGAGTAGTGGCTCCAACGTAGTAATTTTTCCATTGGAAAATGATTCTTATATCAAAGACAGCAGAAAAATTGAGGAGTCACTTGTTGTGTCGCCGGTACAGATTTATTTAGATTGTATGCAGCTAAAGGGCCGTGGGGAAGAAATGGCAGAAGCCGTTCTAATGAAGGAAATTATCAAATGATAAAAGATGAAGATTTGAAAAGTAGAATAGATTATTCTGAAGGACAGAAAAAAGCCGCACACAGGGTTCTTGTGGAGCTGGTCAATATTTTTAGAGAATATGATGTAAGTAATCTAATGTCTTTAGGAATTATTACGGCATTGTATGTGATTGTTTATGGCTTTTGGGTTTGGAGGAAAGGATCATATAATTAAGCCAATCGAGATTTTAAGGAGGTATTCTTATGAAAAGGGTATTGGCATTATTTTTGGTATTAATTTGTATGTTGTCAGTAGTTGCTTGTGATAAAGCAACTGGCAGTGGAGAACCTGTAAGAGATGGTGATGTTTCAGATATTTCAGAGATTGATAAAAATGTCTCCAGTGAAACAGAGCAGACACAGCAAGCGAATGTTGAAAGTATAAGTGGGACAATTTCTCATATAGATGAAGATAAAATTTGTGATTTGACCGAAGAAGAAGTAAAAATAATAGCAGACATTATTGGAAACGGCACTTGGAATACAGAAGGGACTGCCGATTGTGCTAATGATTGCAAACTTATAATTGATGAAAGAACATATTACTATCATTCGGAATGTGGAACATTCAATGACGAAAAAAACAATCAGAACTTACCTGTAACGGCTGAAGAGAAAGAAAATATAAATGCAATATTAGCTCAATATATAACACTTGGTTTAGAGTAGTTCATGCGATTAGACTATTTTGCTTAGAAATAGAACTAAAAAAATTCAGTGTAGATAGTTGAGAGGAGAGTGTTGTGCATGGCAAAAATAGAAAGATATATAAATGAAGATTTTGATCAGTTGCTTTCTAAAATTGAAAGCGGAATAATAAATGGCAGTATGTCAGCAACGCTAGAAGATGCCAGTGACTTTCGAAGTGGAACTGCGCGTTGCAGCGTTCGTGTTTTTGAGCGTTACAGCTATGCTGGAGGAAACAGAGTGAGTCTTAATATTACACTTTTTCAAAATGACAAAGATCCAGTACAACTTTCCGCAATTACAGCGGGAGGAAGCCAAGCTGTATTTTTCAAAATTAATACATTAGGGGAAGAGGCATTTCTTGATAAGTTAATCGAGTTGTTGGATGTGTAGCTTAATCTTAAATTACATAGTAGGCATAGGAAAATCGCGTTAACATTTTGAGCAGTTAAAGATGAAATGATTTGTAAAGTTCAAGTTTGCATTGATGATAAGCAGTTCATTTGAATGAAGAAAATAAAATGACCACAATCAATAAAGCAATTAATAACGCCGATACAGGATTTTTATAATCCTATACCGGCGTTTGTTGGTTACGAGAGAATGTGTTTTACGCTACTTTCCAAATGTATTGCTGGATTTAGCTGCTGATTTAGCTGCCATGGTGTTGGTGGACTCAAACAAGGAAGTTGTCGGTGCGACCGGACACATCAGTACTCGTCCTGTTCCACGATAAACATTTACCAGACCCTCACCGCTAACTGCAGATCCTACAAGTGTTTTCGTAGATCTTTCTACGGTGAATTCAAGATTTGATGACCAGCATACAGCAAGATTTCCATCAATTTTCAGTTCATCATTTTCCAATATGACTTCAATCAATTCATCTTCAGGAACATTAGATTCCAGTGCAGCTATACCATTGCCCTGTAAACTCAGATTAAATAGCCCTTCGCCACCTAATACGGCTGATGAAAGGTTCTTTCTGGCTACAACTTTACTATTTACATTTGCATCACAAGCTAGAAACATGCCATCCTCAATTGTCATTCCGGCTGGTCCCCATTTGCCAATGTCTGCAAGGATAATATATTTGTATGTCGGTTCTAATACCAGGCAGCCTTCACCAACATATTCCGGTTTAACTGCGGTTTCTTTTGTAACGGCACCTTTGATCGCTTTTCCAAGGAGATCTCCGATGCCTTTTACGCCAGATGTAGCTTGTACATTTCCGCCCATCCATTGCATGGCACCGGCCTGGATAATAGCAGAATGGTCTTTATCAATATCAATAACAACTTGTCTTCTTCTGACCCCCATTTTGCTCATAAAATATTCGTTCATTGCATTCATCGGTGATACACTGGCATCCTGTACATATTCAAGTACATGGAAGTTTCCAATACTTTTTGCAAATTTTCTGTTTTCATTTTGTAAGTTTTCAATTCTCATATTACTACTGCCTCCTTTACCTTTAGTAATAATTCATAGTGTTACTCGGATATGTTTATTATAACAGAAAAAATGAAAGACACATATCAGAATGAGTTTCAGAAGGAGTAAAAAATGTTATCGTTATTATTTGCAATTTAGAGGTGGGTATCGTAAAATCAGAGCAAAGATTGCAAGAAAGTAGGAGACAACAATGCTGACTGTTCGTGAAGCGATGAAAACCGGTGGCCTGAGCAAATGCCGGCTTCTGGCAGGGGAGGCGGGGCTTGACAACGCCATTACCTGCGTGGACTGCATGGAGGTGCCGAACATTGAGCCCTGGCTGCGCAGCGGCGAGCTGCTCATCACTACCGGCTACGCCCTGCGGGACGATGAAAATGCCATCCCCTACCTGCTGGAGACCCTGACCAAGGGCAAGGCCGCCGCCTTGGCTATCAAGACCCGGTTTTTGGGTGAGCTCAAGGACACTGACATTGCTCTGGCCCAGCGTCTGGGGCTGCCTCTGTTCGAGATGCCCTCGGATATGCCCACAACAGAGATGGTTATGCCTGTGGTGCGGATGCTGACCAACCGCCAGGTGGAGATCATGGAATTTTCCGAAAAGATACACAAGCGCTTTACGGAAATCGAGCTCTCCGATGGCGGTTTCGGAAAGATTGCCGCCGTGCTCTCCAAGTTGCTGCAGATGCCCGCGGCCATCGTCGATGGCGCAGGGGAGATCCTGGCCGCCAGCCATATACCAGACAACTTCGAGGACTTAGAGGATTACATCCTCCAGGAGGTGCTGGGACAGGGCAGTGCGGCGGAGCGCTGTCCCCGGGAGGCCAAAGGATACACCGTGTTCAGCCGGTCGGTGACCGTCCGCGAGGCAGTAAGGGGCTACATGCTGGTATTTTGCCCGGTGGCTGCCCTCAACGAGATGCAGATGATCATTCTGGACCACTCCGTCACGGCAGCGGCCCTGGAATTCTCCAAACGGGACAGCATCCGTGACAATGTCAACCAGCTCAACACGGCTCTTTTTCTGGATCTGGTACTGCGCAACATCTCCACCCACAAGGAGCTGACCTACCGAACCGAGGAACTCAACTGGCCCCGGCCGCCCCTGGCCATGATCTGCATGGACATATGCAGCTTCAAGAAGGCCATCGCCGGACTTTCCGAGCAGGATATCTTGGAGAAAAAGTTTCTGGTTTCCGAGTGCCTCAGGACTTATATGCCACAGAGCGTGGTGGTGTCGCAAAGTGACAGCTTCGTGTGTATCTTCCCGGAATATGCGCAGCCAAAGGAGGTGCTTAACGCCATCAATACCAGCTGTAGCCAAATTAAGGAGCTGACGGGCTTCTCATTCACTATCAGCGTCATCAACCATATCTCGGACTATCTGGATCTGGCGGATGCCTACACCGAGGAACGGAGCATGGTGGACATCGCCCGGATCATCGGCAAAAGTGGGCAGATCTTCTTCGCCGGGGACCTCATAAAGGAGCAGGCCTACCGCCATTGTGTCGATAACCCCTATATTAGGAGCTATTATCAGGACACTCTGGAGATCCTGCGTCGCTACGATGCGGAAAATGACGCCAGCCTCACCGAGACCCTGGAGGTCTATACCTCCTGCCTGGGTATCAAGACCAAGGCGGCGGAGACGATGGGACTGCACCGCAACACACTCTCCTTCCGCCTGCGGCGGATAGAGGCCCTTCTGGGCCTGAACTTAGACGACCCGGAGACGATTCTATTCCTGCACATGGTCTTTCATATCAGCCGTTTTTTCTAAGAACCATAGTAAAGTCGAATTGCCCTTTTCGTTGTGCTTGATGCACAATGAGGAGGGCAATTTTGCGCAGGATTGAACATTGACGGCGACTGGGAAAATCGTATATCATTTTTTTTACAGAAATAAAGTCTTCCAACAATGGACAGGATTTGTTTTGTGTGCATTTTGCATAACATGGAGGGTAGAAATGGATAACAATGTAAAAATCGCGTTGGTGCAGTTCCAAAGCAAGCTGAACTGCCCGGATGAAAATGTGGAAAAAGCCTGCGGCATGATTGCCCAAGCGGCAAGCCAGGGAGCTAAGATCGTTTGCTTCCCGGAGCTTTTCAGCACCGGTTACAACCTGGATATTGTGGGACCGCGGCTTCCGGAGACCGCCGAGCGCCTGGATGGTCCCCGTATCGCTAAGCTTTGTCAGGCTGCCAAGGAGAATGGCTGCTATGTCATTGCCCCGGTGGCCACAGAAAGAGAGGTCAAGGGCGTGTATTTCAACTCGGCGGTCCTCATTGACGATGAAGGCCATGTGGCCGGCTGCTACGATAAGCACCATCTATACAGCCTGGAGCGCTTCCACTTCCGCATGGGCAACGACATCCCTGTGTTCGACACGAAGTACGGCAAGATAGGCATCATGATCTGCTATGACGCGGGCTTCCCTGAGGTGGCACGACTCCTGATGCTTCAGGGTGCAGAGGTAATCTTTATGCCAAGTGCCTGGCGGGTACAGGACAAAGATATTTGGGATATCAATGTGGCACAAAGAGCTCTGGAGAACCTGTGCTATGTGGCGGCGGTGAACCGCTTTGGCCAGGAGGGGGAGACCTATCTCTTCGGCGGCACTAAGGTAGCTAACAGCCGTGGTACCACGGTGGCAGAATGTACCGGGGAAAAAGAGGAGATCGTCTATGCGGACCTGGATCTGGCCTCCACTGCCAAAAACCGTCAGGAGATCGATTACCTGAAGGACCGCAGACCAGACAGTTATCAACTTATCGCTAAGAAACTCTGAAAGGAAGGAACCAACTGTGGAAAAGAATAATACACCTGTAAAAGAAAAAGAAGTCCTCAACGACTATGAGGCAACGCCGGTACCTGACTCGGAGCATATGTCCTGGCTCAGCCAGGGCGCGGTCTGGATCGGTGCGAGTTTTTGTCTGGCAGCCATTCAGACCGGCGGCATCCTGGCTAACGGCCTGAGCTTTGGCCAGAGCATCATCGCTATCCTTGTGGGCTCCGCTATTCTTACTGTTTTGGCTATTTTCATGGGAATCGTGGGTGCCCAGACCCATCTGGCCTCCGCTATGAACTCACGTTTTTCCCTGGGCATCAAGGGCTCTAAGATATTCGGTATCGTGGTGGCCTTTTCGCTGTTCGGCTGGTTCGGCTTTCAGGCCGATATGTTCGGACAAACGGTGGTGACCCTTTTGGAGGGATACCTGGGCATCCACACTGCACCTCAGGTAGTGTGGACCATCATCGGTGGCACCGCCATGATGATCACCGCCATCGTGGGCTACAAGGGCATCAAGGCTCTTTCCAATGTGGCTGTTCCGCTGTTGTTTGTACTTGCTATGGCGGCTCTTGGCATCACCCTGGCACGGGTTCCCTTTGCCTCCATCACCTCAAAGGGTCCTGTGGGCGTCGCCATCCCCCTGACGGTGGGTATCGCCTCCGTAGTGGGCAACAATGCCGTCAGCGTGGTGATCGTCTCTGACTTTACCCGCTATTCCAAGACACGCAAGGACGCCATCCGCGGCTGCATCCTGGGCTACTTCTTTGGCTATGTGCCTATTTTGCTCATGGGTGCCATCTTTACCTACTCCTTCAATAACTGGAACATTGTGGAGGTTATGCTCGGCGAGCTGAACCTGGGTATTGTGGCGGCCATCGTGCTCATTCTGGCCCAGTGGACCACCAACGACAACAACCTCTATTCCTCCGTGCTGGGCGTGGCCAATGTGCTGGCTGGCACCAGGATCAAGTATAAAAGATGGCTGCTGACCCTCATCGTGGGCATTATCAGCATTGCCTTCTCCGCCATTGGTTTGGTTGATCACTACTTGTCCTTCCTCTCCATCCTCACCGCTACTATCCCCGCTATGGCCGGTGTGGTTATCTCCGACTTCTTCTTCCTGAACAAGAACGGCTATGAGTTTGAGCTCATCGAGAAGAAGAAGCTGGCTGACTGGAACTGGAGCGGTATCATCTCCTGGTTCCTGGCCATCTTCATGGGTCTGTGTATGACTGCTGCTCCCACTGGCCTGGGAGTGCCCGCCCTGGTGAAGCTGGCTGGCGTGGTGCCTACCCCAATCGTGGGTGTGATCGTGGCTTTTGTGTGCAACATGGTGATCTATCCACTGTTCAACAAGCGCGCTGCCAAGGGCTGAGCTGCTTGAAAAAGTCTTATCGTCTTGAGCCCTATCTCTTTGAGGATAGGGCTCAAGAGTTGTGAGAGGTATTGGAATATGAATAGGATTGAACTTTTGCAATCGGTTTTGCGCTCCTCCCTGCACTTGAAAAAGGGCGAGCGCTTTGCCGTAATCACCGATACGAATAAGCTGGACATCGGTCGAGACTTTCACTGTGCCGCCGAAGCCTTGGGCGCGCACTCCACGCTGGTCTGCATCGAGCCTATGCAGGTGTCCGGGGAAGAGCCTCCTCAGATCGTCTGCGATGCGCTGATGCAAAGTGATGCCGCCGTGTGTCCCATGAGCGTGTCCATCACCCACACCAATGCCCGTCTGCAGGCCTCGGCCAACGGATGCCGGGTGGCCACCATGCCAGGCATCACTGATGAGATGCTCCTCACCGGAGCCATGACCGCTGATTATGAGCAGGTGGAGCAGTTCACTCTGCGACTTACGGAGATGCTCTCCCGGGCTGATAGCGCCACCATCCAAAAGGACGGCCATACCCTGACATTGGATCTGAAGGGCCGCCGGGGCGTGGCCAGCACCGGCGTTTTCCGCCACAAGGGCAACAGCGGCAATCTGCCTTCCGGAGAGGCGTACATTGCTCCGATAGAAAACGGCAGCAACGGCTCTGTGGTGGTAGATGGCTCCTTTGGCGACATCGGCCTTCTTGGCTCCCCCATCCAGCTCACCGTGCGAGACGGCAAGCTGGTGGACATCCAGGGTCAGGACGCCGACAAGCTGAGTGTTCTACGAGAGAGCGAGGCCAATGCCACCCTCTGTGAGCTGGGCATCGGTGCCAACTATGCCGCCCGGCTCAGGGGTATTCTCCTGGAGGATGAAAAGGCCTACCACACCATCCATGTGGCCTTTGGTACCAACGATGATTTCGGAGGCACCAACAAGGCCACCTGCCATATGGACGGTATTATAAAAAATCCCACCCTCTATTTAGATGATGTGCTGGTCATGCGAGACGGGGAATACCTTATTTGACACAAAAATCACATTTTAATCATAATTTGTGGAGGAATTAAGCTGTGAAGACGTACAAAGTGGGTGTGATCCGGGTGCTTACCACGGAGGATGAGACGGTACTCAACTGCCACGGCAAGCTGCTGGAGCGCTATTACCCCATGTTTCAGGTGACCTCCCGGTGCATTTCGGAGCAGTTTGAAGGGGTGCATGACGAGGAGACGGAACGCCAGTCCATTCCCAAGGTGGTGGCTCTGGCGGAGGAGATATACCGCGAGGGTTTTGATGCTGTGATCGTGAGCTGTGCCGGTGATCCTGGCGTAGAGGAAGCCCGCAAACTACTGCCCATCCCAGTGGTGGGCGCAGGGGAGAGTGTGGCCACACTTTCGCTGTTCTTCGGCGAAAGGCCTGCAGTTCTTGGTATTTTGGATGCCGCTCCCAAGGCCTATCGGCGGCTGTTTGGGGATAAGATCGTGTCCTGCGAAAAGGGTCAGGGCATCCAAAGCACCCTGGATCTGATGACGGAGGAGGGCTTCGCCAAAACCGTAGAAAAGGGTCGGGAGCAAAAGGCTGCCGGGGCAGATGTCATTGCCCTGAGCTGCACAGGAATGTCCACCATCGGCATCGCACCTTCTCTGGAGGAGGCTCTGGGCATCCCGGTGATGGATCCGGTGCTCTGCGAGGGCCTGATGACGCTTTTCGCCCTGCGGCGCGCAGAGGCGGCAGAATTGATGAAAGGGGAAATACATCATGCTAAATAAACAGATTATTGATATTTTTGAGCTTTTAGACGATCCCAAGGCCAACGGCCAGATCGTAAAGGCCTTCCTGCAGGCCATTGATCCGGAGGTCTCCGTAGAGACCTATGCCCTGGAGGGTCCTCAGGGGAAAACCGACATGGTAAAGGTCCGCATCCCCGGCACCGAGGGAAAGACCGTTGGCGGCAGCTATCCTACCATCGGCATCCTGGGCCGCTTAGGCGGTCTGGGCGCAAGACCGGAAGTGGTGGGCTATGTGTCTGATGGCGATGGCGCCCTGGCCGCTCTGGCGGTGGCCGCCAAACTCATCGATATGCGTAAGAAGGGCGACTGCCTCAAGGGCGATGTGTTCATTTCCACTCACATCTGCCCCGATGCTCCCACTCAGCCTCATCATCCGGTGCCATTCATGGGATCTCCCGTTGAGATGCATCAGGTCAATGAGGAGGAGGTATCCCCGGAGCTGGACGCTATCCTCTCCATCGACACCACTAAGGGTAACCGCATCATCAACACCCGGGGCTTTGCCATCTCCCAGACGGTGAAGCAGGGCTACATTCTTCGGGCTTCGGAGGATCTTTTGGACATCATGCAGCGCACCACCGGCAAGCTTCCCTATGTGTTCCCGGTGAATATGCAGGATATCACCCCTTACGGCAACGATGTTCACCACATCAACAGCATCATGCAGCCTTGCACCTGCACGGCGGCTCCGGTAGTGGGCGTGGCCATCACTACCGAGATGATGGTTCCTGGTTGCGGCACCGGCTGCTCCCACATGGAGGACATCGAGGAGGCGGCCCGCTTTGTTCTGGAGGTGGCCAAGGACTTTACGGCTGGCAAGATCAGCTTTTATGACGCCCAGGACGATGCCCGAATGAATAAGCTCTATGGCTCCATGAAGCACCTTCAGCAGCTGGGCAATCGGGATTAAGCCAAACGTATTATTTGCAAAGTATCGCCAATACCTGAAAAAAGAGATCTTCTACCCTCTCTTTTTTCTTTGACACCCTAAAAACCCCCTTGGAGAACCGCAAGGCTCCAAGGGGGTTTTTGCAGGAAAGCGGAAGGCAGGGGAGGATGTCCTTGCCCTATCGTTGTCGACAGGATAGGCTTGATGTCTGAGGCAGCCTTCGGGTTACCCTTATTTATAGAAGTAGTTTTTCAAAAACCGATGTGATATAATTTGCAGCATAAACAAAGTGATAAATTGGAAGTTGACGAGAGGTAGCCGCAATGAGTTTGGTGCCATTAACAGTAGACAGGAATCAAAGGATATCATGTGTTCTTATGATATTATATTTCATGTATTCAAACAAAGTAGGAGAGAGGTAAATACACCATGAATTTGAAAAAAGTTCATCATATTGCCATTATTGGGAGCAACTATGAGCAATCAAAGCACTTTTATGTGGATCTGTTAGGTTTTTCTATTATTCGAGAAAATTACAGACCAGAACGTGATGATTACAAAATTGATCTTCAACTCGATGAGATGGAATTAGAACTGTTTATCATTAAAAATTGTCCGAAGCGCCCCAGTTATCCAGAGGCTTACGGTCTCCGGCATCTTGCCTTTGCTGTAGACTCGGTCGATAATACCGTAAGAGAATTGAATAAAAGGGGCATCATAACTGAGCCGATCAGACTCGATATTTACACAGGCAAAAGAATGACATTCTTTTATGACCCTGACAATCTACCCCTGGAAATTCACGAATAAAGTATTACAGTTAAAAGATGGCCCTGTTTTGGACTGCGATTTTATAATATTCAGTTTATAAGAATGATACAATATTTATTTAATAATATGAGATATCTAATATTTGGTGTAAAATAGAACATTGATTCATATATAAAAATGTAATATAATACATTAAAACATACAAAATATTTTAAAGAAAGGAGAATGCATACGCATGAAACGTAAAATAACATCAAAGCTATATGAATGGAAAAATATGTTAAATGGTAGAATGCCATTGCTGATCTACGGTGCACGTCAGGTCGGAAAAACTTTTGAAATGCGTGAGTTTGGGGCATTGTATTACAAGAATACAATCTATGTAAACTTTGAAACGGATGAAAGAATCGGAAAATACTTTGAGACAGATATTCATGCAGATCATGTGATATCTGTTTTGGAAAAATATTATCAGGCGAAGATTGTACCTGAAAATACACTTATTATATTTGATGAAATTCAAATGTGTGAAAGAGCATTAACTTCGTTAAAATATTTTTCGGAAGAGGCCCCGGAATACCATGTGATGGCTGCAGGAAGCCTGTTGGGTGTAGCAGTGAACCGGGAAAAATATTCATTTCCGGTAGGCAAAGTTCAGATGCTGACCATGTATCCGATGGATCTGGAAGAGGTATTATGGGCAAAGGGAAAACAGATGCTTGCCGATACGATCCGGGAACATTATGAAAACAACCAGCCGTTGGATGAAATACTCCATGAGGAGGCTATGCAGGAATTTTATCATTATTGTATTGTGGGTGGGATGCCTGCAGCGGTAAAAGCCGATCTTGCAAAAGACAGTCCTATAGAGCAGACAGAAATCCGGCAGATGTTATTAAATTCTTATATTGCTGACATGACTAAATATGCGAATCAGTCAGATACGGTACGAATTTTTGAAGCATATGATTCCCTTCCGGCACAGTTGGCAAGAGAGACCAAAAAATTTCAGTATAAGTTGATAAAATCAGGCGCACGGGCATCTCAGTACGGAGATGCAATCGACTGGCTGATTCGGGCCGGAATTGTGAATAAGTGCATGAAATGCAGTCAGGGATTTTATCCGGTTGCAGTATATCAGGATGTGAGTGCATTCAAATTATATTATAGTGATATGGGTATTATGTCTGCCAGACTGAGAATGACTCTGGAGGCACTACAAGGTAAGGAGACAGAGCATTTTCGAGGTATACTGACAGAGAACTATGTTGCAATCGCACTGAAAACGAATGGCTATGATCTTCATTATTGGGAATCAGATAATACTGCAGAAGTAGATTTCCTGATACAAAAAGATAGTCATGTAATTCCGGTGGAATGTAAAGCCGGAAATCATGTGAAAGCAAAAAGTATGATGGTTTATATGGAAAAATATGCTCCGGTTTATGCAATCCGGATTTCAGCAAGAAATTTTGGAATGGTAAATGGGATAAAGGCAGTGCCATTATATAGTGTATTTTGCATTTGACGTTTACAGAGAAAACCTCGTAAAGTATTGCAAAATGTCACAAAATCGGAATTTGGAGGAACTTATGATGAAAAAAATGATAATGGCATTATGTATATTTATTTGTGTGTTTACTTTAGTTGCGTGTTCTGGACAACAAACAAACGAACCACTTACTTTAGGTGTCAATGCGATAATAACAGAAATTGATAAAGAAAATAAAATCATAACCACAAAAGATAGCGGAGAAGAAGGTGTTTTAGGAGATGATTGTCTTATTGATTGTTCCCAAATTCCTATGATCTATTGTAATTATGATACACAAGATGTTGTAGATATAACACTTGATGATTTACAGGTGGGGGACGAAATCATTTTGACTATTCGGAGCTCGGAAATAGAAAATCTTCAAAAGGAAGATGACAATAAAGCAAAAATAGCAGTTGAACAATTACAATTAGGTACACAGAGAATTAAATAATTTCCAGTTTGTAACATTTATAGTTCCCTTTATGGAGATTCTCATTTTAAGCAGTAATGATTGAAAAAGTCATTGCTGCTTTTTTGTATTTGGGGTGGATATTTCCACCTGAAAGTGGGGATTGTGATATAGGGAAAAGGGTTACCAGCATGATAGAGTTCGGTGGCATTAATGAGTGGTATGGTGATGTTATCACAGAAAAGAAATGAAATTCAGACTATAATAAAGCAACAAAGAAAAGATAGGAGGAATTGTAAAATGCCTGCAATGAATATTAATAAAAATAATTTTCAAAATGAAGTAATGAATGCCGATAAACCTGTTCTTTTGGACTTTTGGGCTTCTTGGTGTGCTCCTTGCCGTATGGTAGTTCCTATCATAGAGGAGATTGCAAGTGAACGTGAGGATATCAAAGTTGGAAAGATCAATGTGGATGAGCAGCCTGAACTGACAAGTAAATTTGGTATTACGAGCATCCCAACTTTAGTGGTCATAAAGAACGGGAAGATTGTTCAACAGGTTTCAGGTGCGAGACCTAAGAATGCAATTTTGGGAATGCTTTTCAATGACACTGCTGCTCACACAGGAAAGGTAGAAAGATAAGATGAAGGTAGTAATCGTAGGCGGTGTAGCCGGAGGAGCTACAGCTGCAGCAAGAATACGCAGATTGGATGAACAAGCTGAAATCACTGTATTTGAAAGATCCGGATATATATCGTATGCAAACTGTGGACTTCCATATTATATTGGAGATGTGATCACAGATCCGGAAGAGCTTACCCTGCAGACACCAGAGAGTTTCTTTCAACGATTTCGTATTAATATGAAGATACATCATGAAGTTATTTCCATACATCCGGACCGTAAAACAGTTTCGGTGAAAAATTTGGAAAAAGGTGAAATATTTGAAGAAAACTATGATAAGCTGATTCTTTCTCCAGGTGCAAAGCCAACACAGCCAAGACTTCCTGGAATAGGCATTGATAAACTTTTTACACTTCGTACGGTAGAAGATACTTTTCGGATAAAGGAATATATAAATAAGAATCATCCAAAATCGGCTGTATTGGCTGGGGGTGGCTTTATTGGTCTGGAACTGGCAGAAAATTTGAGGGAGCTTGGCATGGATGTGACAATTGTCCAACGGCCTAAGCAGCTGATGAATCCTTTTGATCCGGATATGGCATCCATGATCCATAATGAAATGAGAAAGCATGGGATAACACTGGTACTGGGCTATACAGTAGAAGGATTTAAAGAAAAAGATAATGGAGTAGAGGTTCTGCTCAAAGATAATTTATCTCTCCAGGCTGACATGGTGGTATTGGCGATCGGAGTTACACCGGACACAGCATTAGCAAAAGAAGCTGGTCTGGAACTTGGCATCAAGGAAAGTATTGTAGTGAATGACAGAATGGAAACCTCTGTACCGGATATTTATGCGGCAGGTGATGCAGTTCAGGTAAAACATTATGTTACTGGCAATGATGCGTTAATCTCTTTAGCAGGACCCGCCAATAAACAGGGAAGGATCATTGCTGATAATATTTGTGGCGGTGATAGTCGTTACCTGGGTAGTCAGGGAAGCTCCGTTATCAAAGTGTTTGATATGACAGCAGCCACTACTGGTATCAATGAAACCAATGCTAAAAAGTCAGGATTAGAGGTAGATACCGTAATCCTTTCTCCTATGAGTCATGCCGGTTACTATCCTGGTGGAAAAGTGATGACCATGAAGGTGGTTTTTGAAAAAGAGACGTATCGTTTGCTTGGTGCTCAGATTATTGGATATGAAGGAGTTGATAAACGTATTGATGTGCTGGCAACAGCAATTCATGCAGGGCTGAAGGCGACCCAGCTGAAAGATCTGGATCTTGCATATGCACCGCCCTATTCCTCTGCCAAAGATCCTGTAAATATGGCCGGATTCATGATAGACAATATAGCAAAAGGTATCTTAAAACAATGGCATCTGAAAGATATGGACAAGATTTCTAAAGATAAAGATGTAGTGTTGCTGGATGTGAGAACTGTAGGTGAATTTAACAGGGGCCATGTGGATGGATTCAAAAATATTCCTGTAGATGAACTGAGGGAACGTATCAATGAAGTTGAGAAGGAAAAGCCTGTTTATCTGATATGCCAAAGTGGACTGCGCAGTTATATTGCCAGCCGTATTCTGGAAGGAAGCGGTTATGAAACGTACAACTTCTCCGGCGGATTCCGCTTCTATGATGCAGTGGTTAATGATCGTGCGCTGATCGAAAGGGCATATGCATGTGGCATGGATTATTAGAAATAAACAAAATATTTTTATGATCCTTGTAGTGTTTTCAGTCTTTCCGAATCAAGGATGGTAATTTTGCCGCGGGAGAGTCTGACAAGCCCCTCACTTTGAAAATATCGGAGCATTCGAGTGATAACTTCCCTGTGGGAACCAAGATGGTTGGCGATGGTTTCGTGAGTGATTTTCAGTTCATTTGTTCCTTCAATAGAGGTTTCTTCTAAAAGAAATGAAGCAACACGTTTATCCAGACTCTTCCACATGATTTGTTCAATCAGCCACATGACATCAGAAAAACGGGTAGCCATTAACTCATTGGTATAGTTTGCCACGGGAGCAGATTCCTTCATGATGCCCTTATAGATATCAGCAGGGATGATCCAAAGATCAGTATCTTTTTCTGCTTCAATCGTTACTTCAAACTGAATAGATCGCATGATACATGAGGCGGATAAAAGACATATATCCATATCGAACAGACGGTAAAGTGTAATCTCCCGTCCTTCATCTGAAAGTATGTAAGTTCGAAGCTGCCCGGATTTTACCAGTAATAATCCGGTACAATCCAGGTTTCCGTTGTGAATGATGGTTCCTTTTTTCACATGCTGTGTGAGCAAGCTGTCTGAAATCAGTTTTTTCTGTGCTACATTTAAGTCATTCCATAGCGGAAAATAATTTTCGAAGCTCATAACGGTTATCTCCTTTATGAACATAGTATACTTGCTTTTTTTAGATGCGTCAATCACGTAATTGACATATGTCTTTTATAAGGGTAATATATAAAAAAAGCCAGAAAGGAGCAGTTTATGCCAAGACCCGTAAAATGCAGAAAAGTCTGTCATTTCCCGAATGTTTTAGAATTTCTTCCTGCAGATGATACTGAGAAAAAGACACCCATTGTTCTGACGGTAGATGAGTACGAGACAATTCGTCTTATGGACAAGAACGGTTATAGCCAGGAGCAGTGCGCAGTATCTATGCAGATCGCAAGAACAACGGTTCAACGGATTTACGAGATTGCCAGGAAGAAAATAGCAGATGCACTCATAGATGGACATCCGCTCAGAATCGAGGGCGGGGATTTCAGAATCTGTGATGGTCAGAGCAGTAACTGCAGCCTTGGAGGCTGTTACGAGCAGGAACTTTATCAAAAATATGCAGTGGAAAAAGGAGAAGGTATCATGAGAATAGCAGTAACATATGAAGATGGACAGATTTTCCAGCACTTTGGACACACAGAGACATTTAAGATCTACGATGTAGAGGAAGGAAAAGTGGTACATTCAGAAATAGTAGATACGAATGGAAGCGGACATGGTGCATTGGCAGGAGTTCTTAATGCATTAAATGCTGATGTTTTGATCTGTGGCGGAATCGGAGGAGGTGCTCAGACTGCGTTAGCGGCAGCAGGCATTAAGCTTTTTGGCGGAGTTTCAGGAGATGCGGATAAAGCAGTAGAAGCTTTTATCAATAATACACTTGATTATAATCCAGATGTGAAGTGTTCCCACCATGAGCACAGCCACGGAGAAGAACATACATGTGGTGAGCATGGATGTGGAAGCCATAGCTGTCATTAAGAAGAATAGCAAAAAATAATAAACCGATTTGGAAATAACTTAATCAATTTGGAGGTATATAATGAAAGCACATAAGTATTGGTCAGTCGGAGCGTTAATTACTATGATTGGAACTTTTTATACTGGATATAAAGGATCTAAAACAAGCCATAGGTATTTTGCGTGCAGCACTCTTATATGTATGATCATGTCCATGTACACTGGACATAAAATGATTTCAGGTAATAAGAGAACAAGAAAACAGGTAGAAAATACAGAAGCGGAGGAATCATAAATGTTAGAAACAGGAACCAAAGCACCGGATTTTGAATTGCCGGATCAGAATGGAAAAATACATAAATTAAGTGACTATGCAGGAAAAAAAGTGATTTTATATTTTTACCCAAAGGATAACACGGCAGGCTGTACAAAACAGGCATGTGGTTTTTCAGAGCGTTATCCTCAATTCACTGAGAAAGGGGCAGTTGTTCTTGGGGTGAGTAAGGATTCTGTAGCTTCTCACAAGAAATTTGAGGAAAAATATGGATTAGCATTTACACTTTTGGCAGATCCAGAGCGTAAGGTGATCGAAGCATATGATGTATGGAAAGAAAAGAAAAATTATGGCAAGGTTTCTATGGGTGTGGTAAGAACTACATATCTTATTGATGAGCAAGGGATTATTATCAAAGCCAATGATAAAGTAAAGGCAGCAGATGATCCTGAAAACATGCTCAAGGAACTGTCATAATGAAGATTATTTTATCACCTGCAAAAAAGATGATTGTAGATACAGATAACATAGCGCCGGTTGAACTGCCAGTCTTTATCGATAAGACAGCAGAGATATTGAGCTGGATGAAAAGCAAATCAAAAGAGGAACTGAAAGCTATCTGGAAATGTAATGACAAGATTGCAGAGCAGAACTTTAACAGATTGGAAAATATGGATCTTTATAACAGACTTACTCCGGCTGTCTTAGCATATGAAGGGATTGCGTTTCAATATATGGCACCATCTGTGTTTGAAATCCAGCAGTTTGAGTATCTGCAAAATCATTTAAGAATCCTGTCTGCGTTTTATGGCGTTTTAAAACCGATGGATGGTGTGACTCCTTATCGCCTTGAAATGCAGGCAAAAGCTGAGATTGAAGAAACAGCAAATCTATATGATTACTGGGGGGACCGGTTATATCATTCAGTAATTGATGACAGCAGGACGATCATAAATCTGGCATCTAAAGAATATTCAAAATGCATAGAAAGATATCTATCGGATAAAGACAATTACATCACGATT
Source organism: Hominiventricola aquisgranensis (assembly GCF_040096225.1). Taxonomy (NCBI): domain Bacteria; kingdom Bacillati; phylum Bacillota; class Clostridia; order Lachnospirales; family Lachnospiraceae; genus Hominiventricola; species Hominiventricola aquisgranensis. The sequence continues at coordinate 21,131 of NZ_JBBMFC010000009.1, forward strand.
ACATTCTGCGAATTGTCAGGTGATAAATTGGTGACAAAAGGAACCTATGCGAAGATGGCCCGCGGAGAAATGGTCAGATTCATGGCAGAGAATAGTATTGAAAATCCTGTAGATATACAAAAGTTTGATAGACTTGGATATACTTTCAGAGGAAATCTGTCATCGGAGACGGAGTATGTGTTTGAACGAAAAGTCATAAAATAGTAAGCATAACAAATGAAGGCAGCCCATATATGGGCTGCCTTGGTTTCTTCTATAGTCTGTGAATGGTATCCATTTGTCCGCTCATCAAGTGTTTTTCTAGGAAGGAATTGACTGTCTGCTATTTTACTTTATAATAGATAGCATTAGGGTTATAGCATGAAAATAAAAGAAAGGCAGATAGAAGATATCAAAAAATGAAGCTGAATGGAAAAGAGAAAAGATGGATTTTGTATGATGTAGGAAACTCGGCATTTGTTCTGCTGGTAGCTACGATCATTCCTATATATTTTAATTATCTGGCAGGTAAGGCAGGACTTTCGGACGTTGATTATCTCGCTTATTGGGGATATGCGGCTTCCATATGTACTGTGATCGTTGCCATATTAGGGCCGGTCCTGGGAACGATTGCGGATACGAAGGGTTATAAAAAACCGATATTTATGATCTCTATATTAATAGGTACGATCGCCTGTTCTCTTCTGGGACTGATGGTTCAATGGATGGCGTTTCTGATCGTGTTTTTGATCGCTAAGGTGGGATTTTCAGCGAGTCTGATCTTTTACGATTCCATGCTCAGCGATATAACCGATGAAGAACGTATGGATTATGTATCGTCGCAAGGATATGCGTGGGGATATATTGGAAGCTGTGTGCCCTTTGTGCTGTGCCTGGTGATCGTGTTAGGTTCAGATACGCTTGGGATCCGTATGGAAACAGCTATGGGAATAGCCTTTGTGCTCGTGGCGGTATGGTGGTTGCTCATGTCTTGGCCATTGCTCAAAAATTATGAACAGAAATACTATGTAGAGAAAAAGCCCCATGCGATCGCGCAGAGCTTTAAGAGATTAGGAGAAACTTTTAAAAATATGAAAGAAGAAAAGCAGGTATTTATGTTTTTGCTTGCATTTTTCTTTTATATTGATGGTGTATATACGATCATTGATATGGCGACTGCCTATGGATCGGCATTAGGACTTGACAGTACAGGACTGCTTCTTGCACTGCTGGTAACACAGATCGTTGCGTTTCCCTGTGCAATTATTTTCGGTAATTTGTCATACAGGATCAGAACAGAGAAGCTGATCACCGTGTGTATCTTTGCCTATCTGGGAATCGCCATTTTTGCAGTCTTTCTGAAGACGCAGCTCCAGTTCTGGATCCTTGCGATTCTCGTAGGAATGTTTCAGGGAGGAATCCAGGCACTTTCGAGATCTTATTTTACCAAGATCATTCCGGAAGAGCATTCAGGTGAATATTTTGGCCTCATGGATATATGTGGGAAAGGTGCATCGTTCGTCGGGACAACCATTGTCAGCATAGTATCCCAGATTACCGGAAATATCAGCATGGGTGTCGGAATGATCGCAATTTTATTCTGCATTGGAATTGTGATTTTTCTTAAGGCAGTATCAATGAATAGAAATTAAACGAGTGGCCCTTGAGTCTGTTTACTTGTACTGTGGACGGGAAAAACAGAGTTACGGTGTGCTGTGACAGGAAAATGTAGGAGAAGGTATTTGTGGAAGGGAATTTAACAAAAGGACCTATTTTGAAATCATTGACGAAGCTGGCGATTCCAATTATGGCATCTTCGTTTTTGGGAACTTTATATAATATTACGGATATGGCATGGATCGGATTGCTGGGAGCAAAAGCAGTGGCAGGAGTCGGTGTAGGAGGAATGTTTACCTGGCTGTCCCAGGGGCTTGCATCCATGGCACGTATGGGTGGACAGGTGCAGGTGGCACAGTATATTGGACGTGGTGAACCAAAAAGGGCTCATCAATATGCGCAGACAGCTGTACAGTTGTCTGTCTTTTCCGGGCTTTTATTTGCGGCAGTGGTTCTGACCTTTATTAAACCATTGGTTGGATTTTTCCAGCTGACGGATCCAGAAGCATTGGAAGCCGCATTTTCTTATACGAAAATCGCCTGTGGACTGATCGTATTCTCTTTTGTGACGTTTACGTTGACGGGAATCTACACTGCGCAGGGGGATTCCAGAACACCCTTTGTAGCAAATCTGATCGGGCTGGCAACAAATATGATTCTGGATCCGTTGCTGATCCTGGGAGCAGGACCGATTCCGTCCCTGGGAGTGACAGGAGCAGCGATTGCAACTGTGACAGCACAGTTTATCGTTATGAGTATTCTCGTCGGCGGAATCATGATTCGAAAAAAAGAAAATGTATTAAAAGGAACGCATATATTTGCAGCAATTTCCTGGGATTCCCTGAGAGGGATCTGCAGGATCGGAATTCCGACAGCTCTGCAGGGAATGGCATATTGTATGATCTCCATGGTATTGACAAGAATGGTGTCTGGATTTGGTGCGGAAGCGATTGCCACCCAGCGGGTCGGTGGACAGATTGAGTCCATTTCATGGAATACTGCAGATGGATTTGCTTCCGCATTGAATGCATTTACAGCTCAGAATTATGGTGCAGAGAAGCTGGATCGAGTAAAAAAAGGGTATCGGGCATCTCTGTGGACTGTTGGAATCTGGGGTTGTCTGATCATGTTGGTCTTTGTATTTCTGCCGGAACCAATCTCCGGTGTGTTCTTCCATGAGCCATCAGCGATTGATACATCGGTCGGATATTTGATCATCGTTGGTTTCAGTGAACCGTTCTTATGTGTAGAATTGATGACAGTCGGTGCCCTGTCTGGCCTTGGAAAGACACATCTGTGCAGCGTGATCAGTATCCTTCTGACCAGTGCCAGAATCCCACTGGCGATTCTGCTGACGGCAACCTCCTTGAAGCTTCTGGGTGTCTGGTGGGCACTGACCCTCACGTCTGTGATAAAAGGAGTTATATTTGTATGTGCCTTTTACTGGGTGGTGAGGAAAATAGAGGAATTATCTTTATAAGGAACCTGTTCTTCAGGGGTTTCCCATATAAATTCAGAAAGAAACCTATTGATAATCACCATAATATTGAGTATGATGATTTGGATAACAAGAGAAATGTGCACAAGAGGAGTTGTGAAAGGTGTTAGAGTTATTATTTTTTATTTTTCTGTTTGGTATTTTTGGAAAATTATTTTTCTTCGGTATGCGGGCAGCGTGGAGTATTTCCAAGTTGCTGATCACGATTGTATTTCTTCCGGTGATCCTGCTGGGAATGGTATTTGGCGGACTTTTATATCTGGCATTTCCGATCCTGCTCATTATAGGTATCCTTTCATTGTTTAGAACAAAATAAAGTCAGTAAATAAAACGGGGCTGCTGTTCCATAGTTGATGATTCACACATCTATGGAGCAGCAGCCCTGTCATCTTGTTATATTTATCAAAATCATTTCAACCAGTTATCTTTTTTTCTTCTCTTCCGACTCTTATAACGTTTTCGATTTGCATTGGAGAAGGAATTGCGGTCAGCCCGCTTCCGTCTCCAGCGGGTAAGAAAACTCATGTCAAAATGATAAGCTTTGCTAAGTTTCTTAAATAATACGAACAGCAGAAGTAAAGCGGCAACACTGGAAACTATATAGATCAGGATTCGAAGATTGATCTTGATCAGCCGTGTGGATGGTTTTGCTTCAGCCTGTGCCTGTTCTTCGTCTTCCTCACCGGTCTTCTGGAACTGGAAATCCTGAACAGCAGGTTCTGCCAGTGTCAGATCTGTAGATCCGATAGTCTGACCATCGAACTGATAGCGAAGGACAGCGACCACATCAGAATCCGGAGAATCCACAAACTCCAGGCTTGGAGATGCAGCAGAAAAATCAACACTGTTAGGAAGGACTACATACCCATCTGTATCCATCTCGATCATCGGAGTGGTGCTTCCGAAGATGGAGGTGCCTGTGTCAAAGAGCTGTCCCTGTCCGATGGAGAAGTTGGCTTCATTTTCTGAAATATTTACTTTCTGAAAATTCTCCGTAGCATAATTCAGAAGATTGGTCGTATCGGGGTAAATGGGAACACCTTTTTCGCCGGTTCCCTGACTCTTCATAGTGACCACGATCAGATCCATGCCGTTTCGGGTGGCGCAGGTGACAAGGGTGTTCAACGCTGCCTCTGTGTAACCAGTCTTACCGGCAAATACCGTATCATCCAGATATTTGGAGGTTTTGTAGCCGGAGATCATATAATGATGATTATTCATCAACAGTTCTTCAGACTTCTTGTTGGTGGCACGTAAGACATAACGGGAAGTGCCGCTGATCTTACGAAATTCTTCGTGACTGACAGCTGCCCGTGTGATCAGTGCCATATCATGGGCAGATGTGTAATGTTCTTCATTTGGCAGACCACTGGGATTGACAAAATGCGTGTTGGTGCAGCCAAGCTCAGCAGCACGCTGATTCATAAGGTCTGCAAATGCTTCGGTGGAACCGGAGATGTGCTCAGCAATGGCATTGGCACACTCGTTAGCGGATTCAAGCATGATAGCATAAAGACATTCTTCAACCGTAAGCACCTCATCTTCATCACGGGCAATGCTGCTGCTTCCATAATCAATGGAATAGACCGCATTGTGAGAAAAGGTGACTTCTTCATCCATGTCACAGTTCTCCAGTGCCAGCAGAACAGTCATGATCTTGGTGATACTTGCCGGGTAATGTTGTTCATCAATGGCTTTGGAATACAGGATCGTTCCGGTGGATGCTTCCATGACAATGGCGGATTCAGCATAGACCTGTGGACCGGCTGGCCAGTTCTCCCATGAGTTGGATTCTATTTCCTTGTTGTAGCGTTCGTCAATCGCGGCCTGAAGTGCTGCAGCTGCGGCAAGCTCTGCCTGTGTCGGCTGCCGCCGTTTGGTTGTTTTTTTTGCATCTACCGGCATGGCGAACAGGGTGCTTGCACAGAGCACAGATGCCAGAAGGGATACAGCAAATCTATTAAAAAATTTCATGTGTTACCTCGTTATATTTTTATTTGACGATGCAGAGATATTTACAAAACACACCTGTGAGGCTTGCAAAACTCTGAATCATTCAATATTATAGTTGATTTACATAAGCTGTGCAAGGGAACAGTGGAAAAGTTCACAATTTAATAAGAAACTGAAAAAATTATGGTTTTACAGACTTCTATTGATAAAAAATGAAAATCAGGCCTACTTCTGCAGTCAGTATTGATCGGTGGTGGCTATGCAACAGGACGTGAGATCGTATCTTACGGAGCAAAATACGGAGCGAAAGGATGGATCGCCGGAATTGGAATCATGATCGGTTTTGCGATCCTGGCAGTACTTACTTTTGAAGTGGCAAGAGTCTATAAGACTTACGATTATAAGAGTATGATCAAGGTACTGATCGGACCGCTGTGGCCGTTATTTGACGTGGTGTATATTTTGTGTATGATCCTTGTCATTTCGATCATGGCTTCAGCCAGTGGTTTGATCGTAGAGCAGACTACAGGCTTGAACTACTGGGCTGGCGTTGTGCTCCTTGTAGCGATAACTGGTGGATTGATCTTTTTTGGTGATTCTATCATTGAACGTTTTGAAACCTGGGGAACCGTCGTTCTTTATGTTGGCTATATCGTATTCAGTGGCATGGTCATTATGAATGGTTACAAAAATATCGGCCAGGTGTTGACTACTGGTGATATGAGTTATACCGGCGAGACTGGAATCCTTCCTGTTTTGTGGACAGGTGTGATCTATGTAGCATATAACCTGGTGGTATATCCGCCATCCATGTTTTCTCTGAAGAGACAGAAGACCAGAAAAGAAGGCGTTGTCAGCGGACTGATCGCCGGACTTCTGATGACGATTCCGTGGTTTTTGACCTATTTTGCAATGATGAGTTTTTATCCGGATGCTGAGGTGCTTGGAGCAGAGATCCCGTGGCTTATCATGATCGGAAAAGTCGGCGCACCTGGATTTTTCTCCATTATCTTTGGTGTTGTTATGGGCTGGACATTGATCGAGACATCTACTGGTGTGATCCATGCATTGCTTGGCCGTGTAAACGTAGAACTGGCAGAGTGCGGCAAAAAAGAAATGAACCGTAAATATCAGGCAATCGTGACAGTTCTGATCCTTGTGGCAGCCTGTGTCATGTCTAAATTTGGTATCATTGCATTGATCGAGAAAGGCTACACGGCACTGTCTTACGGATTTATGCTTTTGTATATGCTTCCGATCATTACCGTCGGCGTATATAAGATCCTGAAAAAAGATCCAATATTCAGAGCAGAAAAAGAGCCGGAGCTGGTAGAGATCTAAAAGTGAATATTGCAAAAGAAAAATGCATATGCTATAATGCCGATAGGCTAAGAGATATTACCAGTCCACGACTGGCAAGCAAACGAAAACCCCCGGATGGCGTTCCGGGGGTTTTCTATTCCGTTTTGGTATGGTGGTTTAAGCCATAGGTTGGTTACCGGCTATTTGTTGTTGTCCAACCATTTGCAGATGAGATGGCTAATCACGCCTGCCGTGACAGCAACAATAAGAGATATTACTATTTCCACAACTAGCACCTCCCTTCTGTACCAGTATAGGAGGCGGTAACATATAAATCATATCATATGGGAAAAGTTTTAGCTACTGATTTCTAAACTATCAGTAAAGAAATTTATCTGTTTTTTCATCTATACTCTGATACTTTTAGCATTGACAATTAAAAAATCCTTCGTATAATGCTGATTAGAGCGAGACGCATCTGTCTTGTGGCAGATGCGTTTTTTATAATTTTAAGGAGGAGAAGATAATGAACGCAAGCGTAGCAATTCAGGTACTGCCCACCGTAACAGATGACGAGGAAGTGATTCGTATCGTAGATGCGGTGATCGATTATATTAAATCCACAGGACTTTTTTATTATGTAGGACCATGTGAGACCTCCATCGAAGGTGACTATGATCAGTTGATGGAGATCGTGAAGAACTGCCAGCTGGTTGCCGCGAAGGCAGGTTGTCCGGCGATGAATACTTATGTGAAGATTTCCTATAGACCGGAAGGGGAAGTGCTGACCATCGACAAAAAAGTGACCAAACATCATCAGAAATAAATGTTAAAAAATCCCCGGAATATCAGTGAAAGCCTTGACAAATGCTGTCAACCGCACTTATAATTGCACTTGTGTAAACGGCTATGACGAAGACAGTAGGAACCACTGGAAATGCGCAGCGAACCGGGATGGGTGTGAGCCCGGTGAGAGTACAGGGATTTCCGAAGATCACTTCCGAGCCTCGGGCTGAAGAGGAGTTTCTTCTATATTATATAGGAAGAAGAAAGTAGGCTTCGACGGTATTCCCTCCGTTATCGGGAACGCATATGACAGTATGTTGTAAGAGGTGGTTTATAAACGGGCTATTAGGCTCCGTCCTGTTGCAGGGACGGGGCTTTTTTGTATAGCAGGAAAAGATATTCCCTGCTATACAAAAAAGCCGCGGGATGCGACCCGTGCGGAGTTGAATATGCACTTACGTGCCCGCACGGGCGCGCAGAGAGTCACAAAGTGACTCTCTGATATATATTTTACAACGAAACAGATGTCATAACATAGGAATAAGGAGGTAACAAAAGCATGTACAGCAAAGTAAACACCGACATGAACTTTGTAGAGCGCGAAAAAGAAGTTGAAGAGTTCTGGAAAGAAGACAACACATTTAAGAAAAGTATGGAGCAGAGAGAAGGCTGCCCGACATATACCTTTTATGACGGACCGCCTACCGCAAATGGTAAGCCGCACATCGGTCATGTGCTGACCCGTGTTATCAAGGATATGATTCCGAGATACCGTACCATGAAAGGCTACTATGTTCCGAGAAAAGCAGGCTGGGATACCCACGGACTGCCGGTAGAGCTGGAGGTTGAGAAGCTTCTGGGTCTGGATGGAAAAGAGCAGATCGAGCAGTATGGTCTGGATCCGTTCATCACCAAATGTAAAGAGAGTGTCTGGAAATACAAGGGAATGTGGGAGGATTTCTCCGGTACCGTTGGTTTCTGGGCTGATATGGATAATCCGTATGTTACCTATGATGACAACTTCATCGAGTCCGAGTGGTGGGCACTGAAGACGATCTGGGACAAAGGACTCCTGTACAAAGGATTCAAGATCGTTCCGTACTGCCCGCGTTGTGGAACTCCTCTGTCTTCCCATGAGGTGGCACAGGGATACAAAGATGTAAAAGAGCGTTCCGCAGTGGTACGTTTCAAAGTAAAAGGTGAGGATGCATATATCCTGGCATGGACCACTACACCGTGGACTCTGCCGTCCAACGTGGCACTTTGTGTAAACCCGAACGAGGAGTATGCAAAAGTAAAAGCTGCTGACGGATATGTATATTATATGGCATCCGCACTTCTGGATACCGTACTTGGCAAACTGGCAAAAGACGGTGAGGCTGCTTACGAAGTACTGGAGACCTACAAAGGTAAGGATCTGGAAGGCAAAGAATATGAGGCACTGTATCAGTGTGCAGCAGATCTGGCTGCAAAGCAGCACAAGAAAGGTCATTATGTAGTATGTGATACCTACGTAACTCTGACCGATGGTACTGGTGTTGTTCATATTGCTCCGGCATTTGGTGAAGACGATGCTCAGGTTGGCCGTAAATATGATCTTCCGTTTGTACAGTTCGTAGATGAAAAAGGTGATATGACAAAAGAGACTCCGTTTGCAGGTCTGTTTGTAAAGAAAGCAGATCCGGAGGTGCTCAAAGATCTGGATGCAAAGGGACTTCTGTTCGATGCGCCAAAATTTGAGCATAGCTATCCGCACTGCTGGAGATGTGATACTCCGCTGATCTACTATGCACGTGAATCCTGGTTCATCAAGATGACGGCAGTGCGTGATGATCTGGTACGCAATAACGAGACTGTAAACTGGATCCCGCAGAGCATTGGTAAAGGTCGGTTTGGAAACTGGCTGGAGAACATTCAGGACTGGGGTGTATCCCGTAACCGTTACTGGGGAACTCCGCTGAACGTATGGCAGTGTGAAGACTGCGGACATCAGGAAGCAATTGGTTCCCGTGAGCAGTTAAAAGAGCTGAGCGGCAATGAGAAAGCTCTGACTGTTGAGCTTCATCGTCCGTACATTGATGAGATCACTTGCACCTGCCCGAAGTGTGGCAAGACTATGAAGAGAGTACCGGAGGTTATCGACTGCTGGTTTGACTCAGGAGCAATGCCATTTGCTCAGCATCATTATCCGTTTGAGAACAAAGACCTGTTTGAGCAGCAGTTCCCTGCTCAGTTTATTTCCGAGGCTGTTGACCAGACCCGTGGATGGTTCTATTCTCTGATGGCAGAGTCTACCCTGCTCTTCAACAAGAGCCCGTATGAGAATGTTATCGTGCTCGGACATGTTCAGGATGAGAACGGTCAGAAGATGAGCAAATCCAAAGGAAATGCAGTAGATCCGTTTGATGCATTGCAGACCTACGGTGCTGATGCGATCCGCTGGTACTTCTACATCAACAGTGCACCGTGGCTGCCGAACCGCTTCCATGGCAAAGCTGTACAGGAAGGTCAGAGAAAATTCATGGGTACCCTGTGGAATACCTATGCATTCTTTGTACTGTATGCAAATATTGATAATTTTGATGCAACCAAATATACCTTAGATAAAAAATCCCTGACGGTTATGGATCGTTGGATCCTGTCCAAACTGAATTCTACCGTTGGAGCAGTTGATGACAACCTGGCAAATTACCGCATTCCGGAAGCCGCAAAAGCACTGCAGGAGTTTGTAGATGATTTAAGTAACTGGTATGTAAGAAGAAGCCGTGAACGTTTCTGGGCAAAGGGAATGGAGCAGGATAAGATCAATGCTTATATGACTCTGTATACTGCGCTGGTAACCATCTGTAAAGCAGCAGCTCCGATGATCCCGTTCATGACAGAGGAGATCTACCGCAACCTGGTATGCAGCATCGATAAGACCGCTCCGGAGAGCATCCATCTGTGTGACTTCCCGACAGTAGATGCTGAGATGATCGACAAAGATCTGGAGGCTTCTATGGAAGAGGTTCTGGATATCGTTGTTATGGGCCGTGCTGCAAGAAATACTGCTAACATCAAGAACCGTCAGCCAATCGGAACCATGTATGTACGTGCAGAGCGTCCGCTGGATGCAATGTTCCAGGAAGTTGTTGCAGATGAGCTGAATGTGAAGAATGTAGAGTTCAAAGAGGACTTAAGTGATTTCACCAGCTACACCTTCAAACCGCAGCTGAAGACTGTCGGACCGAAATACGGAAAACTTCTCAATGGTATCCGTGCACACCTGGCTGAGATCAATGGCCGCGAGGCTATGAAAGAGCTGGACAACAGCGGAAGCCTGTCATTTGACATTGACGGACAGAAAGTGGTATTATCAAAAGAGGATCTGCTCATTGATACCGCACAGATGGAGGGGTACGTGACAGAAGAAGACAGCACTGTGACAGTCGTTCTTGATACAAATCTGAGTGAGGAACTCATTGAGGAGGGATTTGTAAGAGAGATCATCAGTAAGATCCAGACCATGCGTAAAGAAGCTGGATTTGAAGTGATGGACAAGATCGTGGTATACAGCATGGGCAATCAGAAGATTGAAGGCTACATGAAGGAATACCGTGAGGAAATCTTAAGCGACGTTATGGCATCAGATATCCGTTTTGACGAGGTAAAAGGATATACAAAAGAGTGGAGCATCAATGGTGAATCCGTAACACTTGGAGTGGAAAAACAGTAATTAACATGGGAGGCATAACATGGCCAAAAGACTTTTTAACAAAGAGTTCTTCATCAGAAGCGTGAAGTACAATGTTCGTACACTTTTCCGTAAAGAGATCGAAGAAGCAACCGAACAGCAGATCTTTCAGGCAGTCGGATACGCTGTAAAAGATGCGATCATGGATGCATGGATCGCAACGCAGAAGGAATATGAGAAATCCGATCCGAAGATCGTATACTACATGTCCATGGAGTTCCTGATGGGACGTGCGCTGGGCAACAACCTGATCAATCTTACTTTCTATGATGAAGTAAAGGAAGCACTTGAAGAGATCGGACTGGATCTCAATACCATCGAGGATCAGGAGCCGGACGCAGCACTTGGTAATGGTGGTCTGGGAAGACTGGCAGCATGTTTCCTTGATTCTCTGGCAACATTGGGATACGCAGCTTATGGCTGCGGTATCCGTTACCGTTATGGTATGTTCAAACAGCAGATCGTTGACGGATATCAGGTAGAAGTACCGGATATGTGGCTGAAGAATGGCAACCCGTTTGAGCTTCGCCGTCCGGAGTATGCAAAGACTGTAAAATTCGGCGGATATGTTCGTGTGGAGAACCGCAATGGCAGAAACATGTTCATCCAGGAAGGTTATCAGTCCGTACTTGCAGTTCCGGTTGACCTGCCGATCGTCGGATATGGCAACAACGTAATCAACACCTTAAGAATCTGGGATGCTGAGGCAATCAATTCCTTCGAGCTTGACCGTTTTGACAAGGGTGAGTATGAGAAGGCTGTTGAGCAGGAGAACCTGGCACGTAACCTGGTAGAGGTGCTGTACCCGAATGACAACCATATGGCAGGTAAAGAGCTTCGTCTGAAACAGCAGTATTTCTTCGTATCTGCAAGTGTTCAGGAAGCGATCGCAAAATATAAGAAGAAACATTCCGATATCCGTAAGTTCTATGAGAAGGCAACCTTCCAGCTGAACGATACCCACCCGACCGTGGCTGTCGCAGAGCTTATGAGAATCCTGATGGATGAGGAAGGTCTGGAATGGGATGAGGCATGGGATGTAACGACTAAGACCTGTGCATATACCAACCATACGATCATGGCAGAGGCACTGGAGAAATGGCCGATCGAGCTGTTCTCAAGACTGCTTCCGCGTATTTACCAGATCGTAGAGGAGATCAACCGCAGATTTGTAAACCAGATTCAGGAGCAGTATCCGGGCAACTATGAGAAAGTCAAGAAGATGGCGATTATCATGGACGGTCAGGTTAAGATGGCTCATCTTGCAATTGTCGCAGGATATTCTGTAAATGGTGTTGCAAGACTTCATACAGAGATCCTGAAGAAACAGGAGCTGAAAGATTTCTACGAGATGATGCCGCAGAAGTTCAACAACAAGACCAACGGTATTACCCAGAGACGTTTCCTGCTTCACGGCAATCCGCTGCTGGCAAAATGGGTAACTGCTCATGTTGGTGACGAGTGGATCACTGATCTGCCGAAGATCAAAGAGTTGACTCTGTACGTGGATGATGAGAAAGCACAGCATGAGTTCATGAATATCAAATACCAGAACAAAGTGCGTCTGGCAAAATATATCAAAGAGCACAACAACATTGATGTCGATCCGCGTTCCATCTTTGATGTACAGGTTAAGAGACTTCATGAGTATAAGAGACAGTTGATGAATATCCTTCATGTAATGTACTTGTATAATCAGATCAAAGAGCATCCGGATATGGATTTCTATCCGAGAACCTTTATCTTCGGTGCAAAAGCAGCTGCCGGATATATGAGAGCAAAACTGACCATCAAGCTGATCAACTCTGTGGCTGATGTGATCAATAATGATGCTTCTATCAATGGAAAACTGAAAGTAGTATTTATCGAAGATTATCGTGTATCCAACGCAGAGTGGATCTTTGCAGCAGCAGATGTATCTGAGCAGATCTCCACAGCTTCCAAAGAAGCTTCTGGAACCGGTAACATGAAGTTCATGCTGAACGGTGCTGTAACTCTGGGAACCATGGATGGAGCAAATGTTGAGATCGTTGAAGAAGTTGGCGAAGAAAACGCATTTATCTTTGGTATGAGTGCAGAGGAAGTTATCGCACTGGAGAACCAGGGCGGCTATGATCCGTCTCAGCTGTTCAATACCGATCAGGATATCCGTCATGTACTGATGCAGCTGATCAACGGTGAGTACTCACCGAATGATCCGGAGCGTTTCCGCGAGCTGTACAATGCTCTGCTGGTAGACGGTGGATACAACCGTCCGGATCCATATTTCATCCTGAAGGATTTCCGTTCCTATGCAGAGGCACAGAAGCGTGTAGAAGCTGCATACCGCGATGAGAAGGGCTGGGCAAGAATGGCAATGCTCAATGTGGCACATGCTGGAAAATTCACCTCAGACCGTACCATCCAGGAGTATGTAGATGATATCTGGAAACTTGACAAAGTGACAGTTGAGTTACCGGAAGAAGCAAAATAAATAACAACAGATTCGTCTGTATATGCAGGCACCTCTTTTCATACAATGGGAAGAGGTGCTTTTTGTATGAAAAATTATGTAAAAATGTTTCTGGCAGGAATATTTCTGGCAACAGCATTTCCATTTACCATGGTGCTTCTGCTCAATGGCAGACAGGGAATCCATAAGGAAAAACAGCTGGATCCGGTGGATTATCAGGTGTTGCAGCAGATGCTCACGGAAGATCTGTCCTGGATGAGTGATGATACATTGAAATTGCTGGCAGTGCTGTATCGGACGGAAGCGTTTTGTGTGGGGGAATCGTCGGCTATAGAACAGCTCTCATTGTCCGAACTTTATGGAGAACCATATGGGCGAATCTATCAGGCAATAGAGAGCACATCAGGAATGGCAGTGACCATTGATGGAGAATATCGGGAACTTCCATTTCATAAGTTAAGTGTTGGACATACAAGAGATGGGAAGCTTCTTGGAGACAGCTATGACTATGTGCTCTCTGTGGAGTGCAGGGAAGATAAAGAAGCCTCTGATTATGTGCAGATCTGTACCCTGAGTATGGAGGAAATACTGCGGGCACTGGGCATGGATTACACAGAAATGGCAGACAAAGATATTGCTGGGAAAGACGACGCGGATAGTGCGGATGAGCAGGCGAAGCAGCAGAAAATCACCTTAGGCGATTTTGAGTTTCAGAGGGATTCGGAAGGTTATGTAGAATCCGTAAGCCTGGGTGATCAGACCTGGACCGGGGAAGCCTTCCGGTCTTTGTTGCATTTTCCGTCCAGCTGCTTCTGGATGAAGGCAGATGGTACAACGAAGACGGATAAAACGGGAGCAGGTGGCAATACAGGCAACAGGCTTACCATCACCATCAAAGGTGTGGGACATGGATTTGGAATCAGTCTCTATACGGCAGACCGCCGGATCCGGGAAGGAACGCCCTGGCAGGATATTTTTTCTTGTTTTTATAAAAATGCACAGTGTATAACCATTCCCTGAACTGGTAAAAATATGACCAGAGGTGATGGTATGCGTAAAAAAAATCAGAAAGGTTTTCTGATCGCACTGTGCCTTTGCATGCTTTCCTTATCCGGAATCTATGGGGTGTATCAGTACCAGAAGAGTGCGGCTCCGACACCGGAGGAACAGTCCGCTCAGCTTGAGCAGGATCAGAAGGAAACAGCAAATTCCAGAGGTGCAGCAGGACAGACAGAAGCAAAAATTGAAACCGAAGAGGATGTGGAGCAGATCGGTCAGACAGAACTGGCAGAGACAGAGCAGGAAGATACGCAGATCGAGATTGCACAGATTGAAAATGGTCAGGCAGAGGAAGTGCAGTCCTCTGATGAACTGGCCGATGGCGGGGAACTGGCAGCGGAGGAAGAATCCGTGGCTGCAGGTTCTGATCTGGTAGAAGGCAAGGCACTGACATTTTCAGCAGATAATCATCTGCGATGGCCAGTGGATGGAGATGTACTTCTGAACTACAGCATGGATAAAAGCATCTATTTTTCCACGCTGAATCAGTACAAATATCACCCGGCAGTGGTGATCGCAGCGGAGCTTGGAAGTGAAGTGCGAAGCGCAGCAAGAGGAAAGGTAAGCCAGATCCGGAATGATGAAGAGACCGGAACCACGCTGACTATGGAACTGGGAAATGGATACGAAGCTATCTACGGACAGCTTGCAGACCTGACTGTTGAGGAAGGGGATACCATTGAAGCCGGTACACTGATCGGCTATGTGGGAGAACCAACGAAATACTATACGTTAGAAGGCAGTAACCTGTATTTTCAGCTTCTGAAAGATGATGATCCGGTGAATCCGATGGATTTTCTGGAGTAAGTAACGAAATAAAAATGACACCTTTACGATTGCTCCGTGCTGCGCACTCCCGCAATCGTTACCCCCTTATTCGCATATCGGGAAGCTTGCGCTTCCCTGTTATGCTCATAAAGGGGGCAAAGAATAAAGCTATGAATTCGCTCATGTGCAAGCACATCGCGGTATTCATAGCTTTTTCTTCTGGTGTCATTACATCTTTGCAATATAGAACATGGTTACATAGTGACACAGGCTGCCAGCCATGACAAATACATGGAAGATCTCATGGGATCCAAAATACTGATGCTTTGCATTGAACAGCGGAAGCTTCAGGGCGTAGATCACACCGCCAATGGTGTAGATCACGCCACCAGCCACCAGCCATATAAAAGCGGCGGTGGGAAGGGTCTGTACCAGTGGAACCATAGCAAGCACACACAGCCAGCCCATGGCAATGTAGATGGTGGAAGAGAACCATTTTGGACAGGTGATCCAGAATGCCTTGATCAGCATGCCTGCAATGGCAACAGCCCACACAAGGATCAGAAGAGGGATTCCTACGGTGTCTCTCAGCGGGATCACACAAATGGGGGTGTAGCTTCCAGCAATCAGAATAAAGATCATCATATGATCGATCTTACGTAATACTTTATTTACTTTTTCAGAAATATTAAAGGTATGATAAGTAGTGCTGGCGCCGTAGAGAAGAATCATGCTTGCGGCAAAGATTGCCAGAGCAGGTACCGCATATCGGCCGCCGTCCTTGGCTGCCAGAACCAGAAGAGGGGTAGCTGCCAAGCCGGCTAGGATCATACCAATAAAATGAGTCAATGCGCTTCCAGGATCTTTAATAGATAATGTCATAATAAATTCCTCCTTGTTAATCTATATTATGATATGTAGTATTAAAAACTATGTCTTGGTTTATTCATATTATAACATATAAAGAAGAAAATGCAAGAGGAATTTAAAAAAGATATTACTGTTCAGAGCCTCATTCGCAAAATTGCCTCTGTGAGGCTTTACTTTTGCTCATGTGCATGGCTCTGAACAGCAACAAAAAGGCAGTTCCCTTTCGGAAACTGCCTTCCATTATACTTTTATGTAATTAGAAGATTCTACGTACGGCAAGGACATTCTTGTAGTTTACCGGAGAAGTGAACTTGATTCCGGTAGAAGCGGTGCTGGCATGTACGATGGTGTTTCCACCAACATAGATAGCAACGTGACCACTGTAGCAGATTATGTCGCCTGGCTGTGCATCTGCAAGGCTTACGCCATATCCAACGCTTCTCATAGCACTGGAGCTGTGCGGAAGACCGATACCGAAGTTTGCATATACACTCATAACGAATCCGGAGCAGTCAGCACCGTTTGTAAGGCTTGTACCGCCATATACATATGGATTACCAACGAACTGGGATGCAAAGCTTGCAATGGAACTGCCGCCTACACTTCCACTGCCTCCGCCGATCACAACAGACTCAGAAGAAGACTCCTTCTTGGAGCTCTTGCTCTTCTTGGCTTCTGCTGCGGCAGCTGCTTTCTGTGCTGCTTCACGTTCTGCTTTTTCCTTGGCAAGACGAGCTTCCTCTTCCTCCTTGGACTCCGCATATACATAATCTGTTCTCAGATCTACAAAATCTGTGGATACCCAACCATCACCTTCCTCGATGGATACCTTTACGAAACCATCCTGTTCATCCAGAACTGTCAGCTCCTCACCCATGGGAATGAGACCCAGGATAGAAGAATCTGTAGTAGCTTCCTGGCGAACTCTTAAAGTCTCGGTAGTAACAGTAGCAACTCTGGTGCCTACCTGTTCAGCCAGTGCCTCAGCATCATCACCGATCACTACATATTCGCCTTTTACATAACCGTGTACATTACCGGAATTGATCAAATACCAACCGTCTTCGGATGCCTCTACATCACCGACAGAATTGTTGAACAGTTTACCAACGATCTCCCCCTCTTCGCTGGCTGTGCTGCGAACATTAACATAATCATTGACCTGAGCAATGCAAAGGCCGGTATAATTTTCTTTTGCCGTCTGTGCGACAACTGATTCTACATCTTCATCCGTAGCAGATGACTCATCTAGTGAAGATGAGATTCCGCCTGCAAGTGCCAGTGAAATAGAAGATGCATCCGCTGTCATAGGATGAATCAGAAATACACCGGCAACTGCCAGAAGTAAAAGTGATTTCTTGAATGCCATAATAGACCCCCTGATACAAGATTTTACAATTCTATTCAAAATATTACAAAATTATTACAAAAACTAGGGTAAGTATAACAAGGTTGTAGTAATTTGTCAACTAAACGGGGATTTGTTTACGAAATGTTAATATTTCAAACGTTCAGAGCCATGCGGATTTATAAAAAAAAGCAGGTGAAAGCTTGCTTGAAAATGATTACTAATTTTCTTGACATTTATAATGGTAAATACTATAATAATGTCAGTAACAATTATTGATATCGTTAAAGGAGGGATGCAAATGGCAGTTCTGAGATACAGTAAACAGCGGGAATCCATTAAGAACTACCTGTGCGGACGTGAGGATCATCCGACTGCGGATATGATCTACACCAGCATCCGAGAGGAATATCCGAATATCAGTCTGGGAACAATATATCGGAATCTTTCTTTATTAGTAGAGATTGGTGAGATTCAGAAGATCACGACAGACGGAGCGGACCGGTTCGATGCCAGGGTCACACCGCACAATCATTTTGTTTGCCGCAGATGTGGACGGGTCATGGATATGATGGTACCGGTGGATAGCCCGGTCATTGAAGCGAACAAGCTGTGGGATGGCGGAGAGATCCACGAATGCAGGATGGAATTCTATGGAATCTGTAAGGATTGTAAAAAAACAGAGAATTAAAAAAACCTATTGACAAAAGGCAATCAACTAGGTATAATAACGGTAACAGTAATGATTACTGTTAAGAAAGAAAACAATAAAGCAATATAAATCAAAAAAGAAAAGGAGAACAAAATCATGGCAAAATGGGTATGTACAGTATGCGGTTACATTTATGAAGGAGAGCAGGCACCGGAGAAATGTCCACAGTGCGGAGTTCCGGCAAGCAAGTTCAAAAAGCAGGAAGAGGGAATGACCTGGGCAGCAGAGCATGTTGTAGGTGTTGCAAAGGGCGTTAGCGAGGACATCCTTGAGGATCTGAGAGCAAACTTCAACGGCGAATGTTCTGAGGTTGGTATGTATCTGGCAATGGCTCGTGTAGCTCACAGAGAGGGATATCCGGAGATCGGTCTGTACTGGGAGAAAGCAGCTTACGAAGAGGCTGAGCATGCAGCTAAATTTGCAGAGCTTCTGGGCGAGGTTGTTACCGACAGCACCAAGAAGAACCTGGAGCTGAGAGTTGCAGCAGAGCATGGTGCAACCGAAGGTAAATTTGATCTTGCAAAACGTGCAAAAGCAGCTAACCTGGATGCAATTCATGATACCGTTCATGAGATGGCAAAAGACGAGGCTCGTCACGGAAAAGCATTCGAAGGTCTTCTGAAGAGATACTTCGGTTAATCCAAAACGATAATAAGAAAATAGCTTCCTATATAAAGGGTTGTCGCAGTCATGCGGCAGCCCTTTTTTCGACGGCATTGTAACTCGGCTTACATGGATGAATGGTGGATGGAAGAATTGACGTAAAATTCATGTAAATTATCTGCAAATATATTTTTATGAAAAAAGAATTGACAAATTCATGGATAGACATTATGCACAAAAAAATGAAAGAACAAAAAACTTATTCCTGATTTCCCCACACTTCCCACAATAATATCCACATTTTGCACCCTGAAAAATAAGGTAAAATCGAGTTATTCACAAAGTTATCCACATTATCCACATTTTTGGGGGAAAATGGAGGATTTCTAAAAAGAGGCAAACAAAACAGATGTTTTGTAATTTATTGATAAAACAGACAGGTTTCGGAAAAAGTTGTGTAAAACGCTTGACACTTAAAATATCAAAAATATGTGGATATTTTCAGATAAATATAATATTTTTGCGAAAAAAATCCTTTTCAGACACGTTACAATCGTGTACAATAAATGCTGTTTGAAAAAGAATGAAAAGAGGAAAGGGAGGAACATATGCGCCTTAGAAATGTAAAGGGATCCCGTGAGGCGATTCAGGAAAGTATCTATGTGGTACATGAAGAAGAGACGCGTGCAGGAAGCTGGCATGACATATTCGGAAACGATCATCCGATTCATATAGAGATAGGAATGGGGAAGGGCCGTTTTCTGATGGAACTGGCGGCAAAGAACCCGGATATCAATTATGTTGGAATTGAGAAATACTCAAGTGTGCTGATCCGTGCACTGGAGAAGATGTCGGAGATGGAGACACCGCTTGCCAATATCCGTTTTGTGCGAATGGACGCAGAAGCCATCACAAAGGTATTCGGGGCAGGAGAGGTAGACCGGATCTATCTGAATTTCTCCGATCCGTGGCCGAAGGATCGCCATGCCAAGAGAAGACTGACCAGTAAGGAATTCTTTGCAAGATACAATGTGATCCTGAAAGCAGATGGCAGAGTGGAATTCAAGACGGACAACCGCCCCCTGTTCGATTTCTCAGTGGAATCTGTGAAGGAGGCTGGCTGGAAGCTGGATGCGGTAACCTACGACCTTCATCATGATGAGGAACTGTGTCAGGGAAACGTTATGACAGAATATGAGGAGAAATTCTCTTCTAAAGGCAATCCGATCCATAAGCTAATTGCGGTCAGATAAGAAATCTGAAGAAAAAGTAAAAAAATTATAAAAAAAGGGTTGCATTTTTTGTAACCATACCGTATAATATGTTTTGTTCGCTGAACAACACAAATTTATACCGTATGCGCTTCTAGCTCAGTTGGTAGAGCACCTGACTCTTAATCAGGGTGTCCAGGGTTCGAGCCCCTGGAGGCGCATTGCAGAGCACTGTTTTTGGGATGTAGAGCCCGGGGGCGGTGTTCTTTTTTGTTACCTATTCAGAGCCATGCACAGATAGGACATCGAATAACAATTCAGAGCCACATTCGCAAAATCGCCTCTTCGAGGCTTTACTTTTGCTCCTGTATGGCTTCTCGCCATATACATGCACCGAAATGTGTGCCATCATGCAAGCATGAGGCGCATATTTACGGGCATGTGCATGGCTCTGAATTGTAGCAATTATGAAAAAACACTGGATTTTTTACAGCAGGTAGACTAATATAAACGTATACTTGCGAGGAAAACATAGCAGGAAGCGTGGTGAAGCACCGAATGGCATATGTATATATGGTGCGATGTAAGGACGATTCGTTGTATACCGGAATTGCGAAGGATCTGGGGAATCGGATGAATGAGCACTATTATAAGAAGAAAAACGGTGCAAAATACACGAAGAGCCGACAGATCCAGACTTTGGAGATGGTATGGGAGACAGAGGACTGGTCGCTGGCGGCGAGAATTGAATATCGGATCAAGCGACTGGGCAGAGAGCGAAAATTAGAACTTCTGCAGCAGCCGGAGCGGCTTCTGGAATACATTTCTCTGGAAGATACAGATTCAGAAAAATGCCGGCCGCATCCCGACTGGAAGCTGGAGATGTTTATCGGTCAATAGAATCTTGGAGCAGGAAGTAACGGCAGATAGATCTGGAATTCGCTTCCTTTTCCGACAGTGGAATTCAGATGGATCGTGCCGCCATGAGCCACAACGATACGGCGCACAATGGCAAGACCCAGACCGGTTCCATGTTCCTTGTGTGTGACGAAGGGCTGGAAGATAGATTCCTGATCCTCAGGAGGAATGCCGCAGCCATTGTCACGGACTGCCAGCAGCATCCGTTTGTTGTGGGTGAAGATCTTCAATGTGATCCGGCCTCGTTCCTCAATGGAGTCGATGGCGTTGGTGAGCAGATTGATAAATACCTGTTTCAGGCGGACAGGATCTGCATAAAAATCAGGATAAGTGTTATCAAGCTTCAACAGCAGCGGAATGTGGTGAGCCAGCAGCTCGGGAAGGAGCGTATCCTTCAGGTCACAGGCAAATTCCACAGGGTCGATCTTGCAGATATTCAGTTTGTCTCCGTTGTTAAACGCAGAGATATCATCGAGAAGGACCCGCATATATTGCAGGTCACTTTTTATCTGGTCCCAGAATTCAAAATGCTCTACTTCCGGATGCATTTTCTGGATCCACTGTACCGAACTGTCGATATAGGTCAGCGGATTGCGGATCTCATGAGAGATCTGCGACAGAGCCATGTGGTAATCGTCGCGAAGCGCGGTGATCAGTTTCTGCGCATTTTCATCTTTTGCGACCAGACGTTCAATTTTTTCCTGTTCTTCGTATGTCATCATAGTATCACTCCCTGAATCAGAATATAGCAGACATGTCAAAAAATGGCAATAAAATTCGTTCGACAAATGTCGACAAACAATGCCATTTTATATAGAAAAGAAATTATAAAATTTCTTTAGAAAGAATAGAAAGGATGTTAGGAAATGAAAGACTGTAATTGTATTTTTTGTAAGATCGCCAATGGTGAGATTCCGTCCACCACACTTTATGAGGATGAGGACTTTCGTGTGATCCTGGATCTGGGTCCGGCTACAAGAGGACATGCGCTTCTGCTGCCGAAGAATCATTTTGCAAATCTGTTTGAACTGGATGATGAGACTGCACAGAAGGCAATTCTGGTGGCAAAGAAAATGGCTGGCAAGATGAAGGATGCGCTGGGAGCAGACGGATTTAATCTGGTACAGAACAACGGAGAGGCTGCCGGTCAGACTGTATTTCATTTCCATATGCATCTGATCCCGCGTTATGAGAATGACAACGCTGGTATTCTGTGGGAGCCG
The DNA here is from genome assembly GCF_040096225.1 of Hominiventricola aquisgranensis. Classification (NCBI taxonomy): domain Bacteria; kingdom Bacillati; phylum Bacillota; class Clostridia; order Lachnospirales; family Lachnospiraceae; genus Hominiventricola; species Hominiventricola aquisgranensis. The sequence goes on from NZ_JBBMFC010000009.1 coordinate 43,163, forward strand.
GGCGAGACCACGCCAGAGGACATGGCTGAGGTAAAACGTCTGGTGGACGGAGAGTAACGGGGATATTAGTAGCGTGTATAAGAATGAAAAGGATCGGCGTCTTACGGAATCCTTTGTAAAATATGGTACAGTGATCTTAAAGCATTGCTGTGACTACCTGAAGGATAAGCATGAGGCAGAGGATGTTCTTCAGGAAACTTTTTATAAATTCGGCGAAAACTATGAGAAGGTTCCTGAAGAGAAGACCAGAACATGGCTGCTGGTGACAGCGTCCCATCAGTGTCTGGATCTGATGAAGAAGAGTGGAAGAAAACGCACGGTTGTGGGACTTCCGGTGCCGGATGTGGAAGATCTGATCGATCCCATTGATCTGTCGGATCGGTTTGTATCAAGAGAAAACATGACGGAACACCTTCTGGTGCTGGAACAGCTTCGGGAGGTGAATCCCACATGGTATCAGGTTATTGTGTTCAGTACGGTGTATGATCTGGATAACAATACGATCGGTGAGCTGCTGGGTCAGAAACCAGAGCTGTTCAGTAAATGGAAAAGCCGTGGAAGAGCATGGCTGCGAAAGCGGTACAAGGAACAGTACCCAAATGGATAAAATAAAAAGGGAAGTTACCTTAAGCGGTAACTTCCTCAAGAAGCTGTAAGATCTTTCCAATGGCATCGGACTGAGGGGATGCTTCCATGGCATGAATATAATCTGCCCGGTGAGCATTCAGCTCAGAGACTGCATGGAGAAGACTCTCTGTTGTCAGTTCTTCTTCCTCCAGAACCATGGAGAAGCCCTGACGCTCGAAGGAACGGGCATTCAGGATCTGATCGCCGCGGCTTGCCTTGGCAGAGAGCGGGATCAGAAGAGTCGGCTTTTTCAATGCCAGAAGCTCGCAGATCGCATTGGCTCCGGCTCTGGAGATGACCAGATCGCACAGGGCAAAGAGATCAGGTAGCTCTTTCTGCACATATTCGAACTGCAGATAGCCTGGAGTGCCTTTCAGAGATTCGTCCAGTTTTCCCTTGCCGCACAGATGGATGATCTGCCAGTCTTTCAGAAGTTCAGGCAGTGCATCGCGGACTGCTTTGTTCACTGCGGTAGCACCAAGACTTCCGCCCATGACCATCAGAACTGGTCTGTCAGCAGAAAATCCAGTGAGCTTCAGTGCTGCTTCGCGGCTTCCTTCAGAAAGCTCTTTACGGATGGGACAGCCGGTGAGAACTGCTTTCTTCGGTGGAAGATATTGCAGAGTCTCCGGGAAGTTGCAGCATACCTTGGCAGCAGACGGCATGGTCAGCTTGTTGGCAAGACCCGGCGTTAAGTCGGATTCATGGCAGATGACCGGAATATGTTTGCGTCCTGCAGCGATCACGACAGGAACGGATACGAAGCCGCCTTTGGAAAATACAACATCAGGTTTCAACTGTTTCATCAGGTGCATTGCCTGGGTGAAACCTTTGATTACACGGAACGGATCCGTGAAATTTTTTAAATCAAAATACCGCCGGAGCTTGCCGGTGGCAATACCATAGTAAGGGATGCCCTGGGCTTCGATCAGCTTTTTCTCCATTCCATCAACGGAACCGATGTAGAAAACTTCGTAGCCAGCATCTTTCAGACGGGGGAGCAGCGCAATATTCGGGGTTACATGACCAGCAGTGCCGCCTCCGGTAAGAATAATTCGTTTCATAAAAATACCCTCCCTGTGTAGGAAATATCAGAAGTCTGTAATTATTATATGTGATGGGTGGGAAAAGTCAAGAATAGCGCGATGGGAGATATACGATGAATCACGACAGCGAAAAATGGCTGGATGACCGGATCAGCGAAGACGTGGACCGTATGGCCGATAAACGAATAAAAGAACTCATGGAATCAGAAGAGTTAAAAGATATAGAAGCAACCATGGACCAGCTGCAGAGTATCCGAAAGCGACTGGGACTTGTCGATGCAGAAGATGAACATGACATGGAGAGTGCCAGGGAACTGACGCCGGAAGTGCCAGCTCATAGCCATGTGAAGGCGGCTGCTGAGGAATCGACGACGAGTGAAGCAGCTGCTGCAAAAGCAGAAGGTGCGCCATCCGATGCTGAGGTTAACGATGCGGGTAACGTGGTGGAGATCCGTGCAACTGAGACATCTACAGCATCGAATCATACGAAAACTGCCCGTCGTCCACGTATTCGCCTGCGCGCTGCCCTTGCCGCAGCTCTGGTGGCAATTCTCGCACTGGGAGTTGGTATGGTCGGCTCCGGTAAAAAAGTGTATCTGCCGGTGGTGAGCCAGAAGGAGAATGGTGACGAGAGTAATACCATTGTGGATAATAGCGAGGAAAATATTTATGGTGGATATGACGAGGAAGAAGTTTGCCAGGAGATAGAAGATCAGTTGGGAGTGTTGCCTGTTAGGTTTGGATATCGACCGAAAGGAATGACTTTAAAAAAATATCGAATTACAGAGGAAAAGGAAGTTGTTTTAAAATATATTTGTGAATCTGGTACGATACATGTATATATTAGTAAAGACTACAATGAATCCAGTATTAATTTTAAGATGGATGGAGATTTAAAAGATACAGTTCATGCGGAAGCTATGTCCATGGAAATTCCGGTGTATCAGTATGAGGATTCTAAGGGAAATGTTTATATGCAGTCTTCTTTTGAATACTTAAATACTTATTATTCCATAGATGTAATGATGGATCAGGAGGAATTTGAAAAAATTTTGGAAAATATTATTATAAAAAATGCATAAAGGTGTCAAAATAGAACAGCTATCTCGTTATATATATGTAGGCCTACAAAAAGAAAAGGAAAGGAGAAGACCATTGGTTAAAAGACAACTTGCGATACTTCTTGCAGGCATCAGTATATTAACTGTTGGCATCAGTACTCCTGTATCAGCGGAAGAATATGAGCCGGCAGGCTATCATGTATATGATGTGCAGGAAGAGGAAGCTACCGATACCTGGTATGGAATTGCCAGAGGTGATTACCTGAGAGCTGGAATTGCAAAGGTGAAAAAAGGAAGTAAATCCGGCTATGCTATGGCGTCTGGAACTACTTTGGCTCATTATGATTGTGATCGGTTATATGTTCGCATCTATCTTGATGAAAGTGAAAATGGGACAGATGGTTGGTGGACATTGAATTATTGGACCGGAAATGCATACAATGATTCTATGGTTACAGTGGGAAGTGGTGATTATAAGATCACCAAAGGTGATTATTACCGTACCACAGGTGCACATTCTGTTTTTCAGGATGATATTGTAGAAACAACGACTACTTGTACCAGTGCAGTCCCAATCAACTAAGCACCACAAACAAACTTACAAGATTTCCAATCATCCATAACTCGTTGCTGCAACCGCCTACACGCGGCAGCGAATGTTTGGTTGCTGGCGCATTTCCCCGAATGTGCAGGCAGACGGACAGATGGATCGGTGGGAGATCAGTCACTCGTAGACCGGCAGATATGAGAACTCCCATGGAAGACGCGCGAGCCGGAGGAGAACTTATCATCAGCCTTGGCACCGCGGACGCAGCCCGCTTTGATGTGCGTTCGTGACAACTGAATAAAGAAAAACAATAGAATAACGTAAAAGTAAAATCATCCAAATACAAAACATTTACAGGCAAACAAATTGAGAGAGGATACCGGCGCCTTCAGCAAGCGTCGGAATATCCTCTCTCTCTTTATGTCGTCGCGTCATGATTAGGCTATAACCAGTCGGTTTGGTTAAGCTGCGGTCAGGACTACTGCTGCGCTTTGATCTCTTTCAGCGCTTTGGCAAGCTGATCCGGACAGGAAGTTGGCTTGAAGCCACAGGTGGTTCCTTCCAGTCTGGCAATCACATCGTCCACCTTCATGCCAGCTACCAGCTGCGCGATTCCTTTGGTATTTCCATTGCATCCGCCCACGAACTGAACAGATTTTACCGTATCGCCGTCAACTTCTACTTCAATTGCCTGTGAACAGACACCTTTTGTTTTGTAAATCATCAGAATTCCTCCTTGTAAAATAGAACTACGGACATAGTATAGCAGATATGTGTCAAAATGACCACACTGTGATATTTATAATTGTTTAAACATTCGAAGGAACCTTTCCGGCAACAATAGCTGCCACATCTTTGATATTCATATCGATTGCCCTGGCAATCTGTTCAACTGAAAATCCCTATTCCCCCAACTCTGAATTTGTGTTATATTCTTAATCAGAATCGTCATAATAACTGGTTATTTTGTTACAAAGGAGAAAGAAAATAAAATGATAAAGAAAATCGGTATTATCGGAGCAATGGAGGAAGAAGTGGAGGCACTTCGTGGAAAGCTGACTTATGTGAAGACGACCAGTCGTGCGTCTATGGATTTTTATGCAGGAAAGATGGGCAATAAAGAAGTGGTAATCGTCCGCAGCGGAATCGGTAAGGTCAATGCGGGTATCTGTACCCAGATCCTGGCAGATCTGTTTCAGGTGGATGCAGTGATCAATACAGGTATTGCAGGTTCTCTGAAAGCAGAGATCAACATCGGAGATATCGTAGTATCGACAGATGCAATTCAGCATGATATGGACGCGACCGGATTTGGCTATGAGCCGGGTGTGATCCCGCGGATGCCGGTGAGCTGCTTTGAGGCAGATAAGAGACTGGTGAAAGCAGCAGAGGACGCATGCAAGGAAGCCGTTCCGGAGGTTGGCGTATTTGCCGGAAGAATTGTCAGCGGAGATCAGTTCATCTCTGACCGTCAGGTGAAGAACCGCATTACGGCACAGTTTGGTGGTATGTGCACTGAGATGGAAGGAGCAGCCATTGCACAGGCAGCATATCTGAACTCTATTCCGTTTGTGATCATCCGCGCTATTTCTGATAAAGCAGATGACAGTGCAACCGTAGACTATCCGACCTTTGAGCGCCAGGCGATTGCGCATAGTGTGGCACTGGTAGAGAATTTTGTAGCACGTCTGTAATGGGGCAGTATATTTAGAATAAGATGACTGAGGGGCGACGGGGCAGCAGTCCTGTCAGAATCCGTCGATAACATCGCCTTCCCGGTTGATCGGTGTCTGGTATAATAGAGCCAGATCCGAAAAGTCAGGGGAGGCGTTTTTTATGCGAGAATTTTTTTCAATGGGAGTGGTCGTATCTGCTCTTGAATTATTACAGAACGGAGGCGAATTTATACTGCTGGGGATCTGGGGAATCCTGTTGGCAGTATGTAGACGCAGAGTATTTCGAAGTGTATGCCGGGAGGCGGCACTTGAGGGAGGCGAGAAGGGGCGCATGCTTCGGGCGATGACGCTGAAATTCCAGAAAAGCTATGAAGTGCATGTGGAGATCAGCGACCGGGATACTTTTGTGCGGAAATATATCTGTCAGGAAAAGCGGATGAGGGTGTCGCTGCCCAGGTGGAGATATCTTCCGGAGCGCCTTGCAGGAATCATTCTTTGTGTGGGAGCAGTCGAGGTGGCACTGCTGGACTGGCTGGGATATGGACAGGGACTTACGTGGCAGCGGGGGACGATGGCACTGGGATCTGCAGCAGCTGTATTGGGACTGTCGCTTTTGCTGGAAGTAGACAGCCTGTGGGAGCAGATCCACATTTTGCTGCTGGACTATGTATCCAACACGCTGTATCCGAGGCAGATCCATGTGTATGAAGCATTTGAGAAAGAGACAGATGCGGCGAACTCCTTTGCCAAAGGAATCAAGGGACAGCGCAGTGAAAAAGAGAAACTGGCAGATGGGCAGGTCAATGATGAGGCACAGAAGACTGCCCAAAAGAATGCCACAGCTATCCCATTAACGCTCAAAAAAGAAGAAGAAAAAATATTTCAGGAAGTTCTGTCAGACTTTCTGGGATAAAATGGGGTGTGATCGACAGTTTCGCCGTCACGCCTGCTCAGTGATAGGGCCTTCTGGTAAAGGGGTCTTCTTCCAGCTCCTGCTGTGCTCGTCTTCGTGTCTTATCAATGGCAGCTTCATAGCCGGTGAGTGCGGCAAATGGGGAGAATTGAGCAGCCCGTTCTTCCAGTGTCATATGTGGATGGATGCGGGAAACGTGATGCGGCAGGTTGATAATATCTTCATAAGTATCCGAAGGATCGTTCATGCTTTGTGACCTCCAATCTGGTTATTTCGTTCCATAGTGGTGGCGCCGTCTTCCAGATCTGTACCTCGCAGGATCGCATTTTTTCCATATCGGTCTTTGATGGCCAGCATGGCAGTCTGAAGGCGGCGTTCCCGTTCTCTGGAAGCTTCCTTTTGTATTTTTTCAGCTTTTTCCTTGGATGGATCAGAGAACAGGCTTAATTGTTCATAGGTTTCTTCCTTTTTGACCTGATCCTCAGGTATCACATGATCGGCACTTAAGTTCAGGCGGCGGATTAGCAGAGCAGGCGATGTGATCCGATCATAAAGTGTCATGGCGGCTTCAATGATCTCGGCAGAGGAAGAGGTAAAATCAGCCAGATGAATGGTGCCATGGCCGTGCTTGGGAACTTTTCTTCCGTACCGGTCCGTAGTCACTTCTCCGTGGTAAGCGGATCTTCGCGCAGGATCAGACAGGTTATCAATATCATAGCCGATCGTCAGTACAAGCTGATCTGTCACAAAATGTCTGGAGAAGAGATCCAGGGACAGAGCATCTGCCATCTCACGGACGACGATCCGGGCTTTTTCATAGGTGTATGGGTATTGCAGCACCTGACCGGATCCAAGGCTTGAGGATTCCGGTCGGTAAGCTTTGATGGCTTCGATGGTACAAGGTTCCCATCCCCAGGCATGGTCAATAAGAAGCTCCGCGTTGACGCCGAAGAGCTTGTACAGCAGATTTTCATTATAAAAATCCGAGCTGGCACCGGTGGAGCAGCGAGCCACATCTCCCATGGTGTACATGCCATATTGAGCCAGCTTTTTCGCATAGCCAGGACCCACGCGCCAGAAATCCGTGATTGGACGGTGGTTCCATAGCTGTCTTCGATAGGATGCTTCATCAAGATGAGCAATGCGTACCCCATCTCTATCTGCAGGCACATGCTTTGCCATCAGATCCATGGCGATCTTACACAGATACAGATTGGGTGCAATCCCTGCCGTGGCGGTGATCCCGGTATTGCGTAATACTTCCAGGATCATCTTTTTCACCAGTTCATCAGGAGTCAGATGATACATAGGAAGATAATCGGTCAGATCAAGAAAGACCTCATCAATGGAGTACACATGGATATCTTCCGGCGCAATGAACTGAAGGTAGCAGTTATAAATCTTGGAACTGACTTCAATATAGCGAGCCATGCGGGGCGGTGCGACGATATAGTCGATGGACAGGGAGGGATCCAGCGCTAACGCAGCCGCATCAGAGGAACTTCCTGAAAAGATTCTGCCTGGTACATGAGTAAGCCGTTCAATATTCACTTCACGAACCCGCTGGACCACTTCAAACAGGCGGGCGCGGCCGGAGATGCCGTGGGATTTCAGAGAAGGAGATACTGCCAGACAGATGGTTTTTTCTGTACGGCTCTTATCCGCCACCACCAGATTGGTAGTCAGAGGATCAAGTCCCCGGTCCATGCATTCCACGGATGCATAAAATGATTTCAGATCAATGGCGGCATAGAGCCGTTCTTTGGAAGAAGCTGTATGTGCTGTCATGGATGGTGCCTCCTTTCCTGTTAAGCATGGCTTTAGAGTCAAAAGCTTTTTTAATATTATAGAATAAGAACATATGTTCGTCAACAAGGATTTATTTACTGTTCACACAGCAGCCAGACACTTGCTGTCAGGCTGCGTAAAAACATGATTCAGGAGTGAGCAGGCTCCTTTTGCGAAGCAAAACTTTAAATGAGCCTGCGAATCGTTACTGGAACGAGGTACGAGTGAACAGTAACGAAATATGTATCGAACTACTTGTTTTCAAACTTAGAGAATGATAATATAGACATGTGTTAACAGCAATAAGATGCGGCAAAAATATAGTATTGTTGAAGAGGAGAAATAACATGGCAAAAGTAACATTTGACTATTCCAGAACTGCACAGTTCATCAGCAAAGAAGAAGTCGAGAACAGTAAAGTTCTGGCAGAGGTAGCAAAAAAAGTACTGGTTGAAAAGACCGGAGCAGGAAATGATTTCCTTGGCTGGATCGATCTTCCGGTAGATTATGATAAGGAAGAGTTTGCAAGAATCCAGAAGGCAGCAGCTAAGATCCAGAGTGATTCTGAGGTGCTTCTGGTGATCGGTATCGGCGGATCCTATCTGGGAGCACGCGCAGCTATCGAATTTTTAAGACACAGCTTCTACAACAGCGTATCCAAAGAAGTTCGTAAGACTCCGGAGATTTATTTTGTAGGAAACAGCCTTTCCACCCGCTATATCAAAGATCTGATGGATGTGATCGGTGATCGTGATTTTTCCATCAATATGATCTCCAAATCCGGAACTACAACGGAGCCGGCGATTGCATTCCGCGTATTTAAGGAAATGCTGGAGAAGAAATACGGCAAAGCCGAGGCTGCAAAGAGAATCTATGCAACCACTGATAAAGCAAGAGGAGCTCTGAAACACGTAGCTGACGAGGAAGGCTATGAGACTTTTGTAGTACCGGATGATGTAGGAGGCCGTTTCTCCGTTCTGACCGCAGTAGGTCTTCTGCCGATTGCAGTCAGCGGTGCTGATATTACCAAGTTGATGGAAGGTGCAGCAAGTGGCCGTGAACTGGCACTGAATACTCCGTTTGAGGAGAATGACGCTGTGAAATACGCAGTGATCCGCAACATTCTTCATCAGAAGGGCAAAGCAGTAGAGGTTCTGGCAAACTATGAGCCGAGTCTTCATTATGTATCTGAGTGGTGGAAACAGCTCTACGGCGAGTCTGAAGGTAAAGATCAGAAGGGTATTTTCCCGGCATCCGTAGATCTGACAGCAGACCTTCATTCTATGGGTCAGTTCATTCAGGATGGTTCCAGAATCATGTATGAGACCGTTCTGGAAGTAGAGACCTGTGAGGATGAGATCGTGATGGGCGAGGAAGCTGTTGATCTTGACGGACTGAACTATCTGGCAGGAAAGAACGTTGATTTTGTAAATAAGAGTGCTATGAACGGTACTATTCTGGCTCATACAGACGGAAATGTACCGAACCTTCTGGTGAAGATTCCGGCACAGGACGAGTTCTCCCTTGGACAGCTGTTCTATTTCTTCGAGTTCGCATGCGGTGTCAGCGGATACATGCTGGGTGTGAATCCGTTTAACCAGCCGGGTGTTGAGAGCTACAAGAAAAATATGTTTGCTCTGCTTGGAAAACCGGGTTATGAGGCTCAGAGAGAAGAACTTCTGAAGAGACTGTAAGAATGAAAAAATATAAGATCATATACGACGACCAGGATCTCCTGGTCGTCTGTAAGTTTGCGGGATTTGCAGTGCAAAGTGCCCGTGTGTCCACACCGGATCTGATGAGCCTTCTTCGCAACGAGATGCTGGAGCGAGGAGAAAAAAAGCCTTATCTTGGTCTGGTGAACCGGCTGGATCAGCCTGTGGAAGGAATCGTTCTGATTGGGAAAAATGAAAAGTCAGCAGCAGATCTAAGCCGTCAGGTGACGGATCATATCCACATGGAAAAGTGGTATCAGACGGTGGTCTGTGGAAAACCGGAGCAGAGAGAAGATACACTTGTGGATTATTTGTTGAAGGACAGTCGAACCAATACATCCAAAGTGGTCAAAGAGGGAACCCCGGGCAGCAAACGAAGCGAACTTCACTATGAGGTGCTCGCATCAGATGGAGAGAAGACACTTCTGAGGATCCGTCTTCTGACGGGGCGGCACCATCAGATCCGGGTACAGTTGTCACATGCGGGTCTGCCTATCTGTGGAGATGCCAAATATGGAAAAGCAGGTGGACCGCTTTGTCTGTGTGCATATAAGGTTATCTTTTCTCATCCCCGCACCGGGAAGCGGATGGAGTTTGAAGTGAATCCCACATTTCCAGTTCCGTCCACAGCTCTTTGACAAAGAGGATGCCAAAGGGACCGGTGAACAGACCGGCAGCACCGAACAATTTTAACCCGACGATCACGGAGATCAGAAAACAGACGGGTAAAAGTCCCAAACCATCGCCTAAGAGTTTGGGTTCCAGCAATTCCCGCGTCAGCCATGTGATTCCGTAAAGAAGGAGAAGCCATACAAAAAAGGTGTAGTCTTTCTGACAGAAGACAAGGATCAGCCAGGGGACGAAAATGGTGCCGGTGCCGAAGACAGGAAGTGCATCCACCATACCGGTAAGCACCGCCCACAGTCCTGCACCGGGGATGTGTAAGAGCCAGTATCCGACAGTACATTCCAGGACAATGACAAACATAATACGAATCTGCGCATGCGCCCAGCCCTTTAAGGACTGGGCGATTCGTTTACCTGCGTGTTCAAGCGGCCTGGCAAAGGGAAGGTGTGTCAGCAGACGTTGAAAATCCGGCCAGTCGTGGGCAAAGAGAATCACAGCCATAAAATATAAAAAGATGCCAAATGCACAGGATAACACAGGCGGTACGGCGGTGGACAGATGAAGAGACAGGGAGGAAGGAATCCAGTCTGCCAGATCAGCATATTCATTGATCCATGTCTGCAGCTGCGTCTGAAGCTCCGGGATCAGGTCTTTACATGGCTCCAGCAGAAGCCATCCGGTGAGCTTGAGTGTGGCGGCTGTGAAAAAGAAAAACATGGCAACGACGGAAGCAGTAAAGGGCAGCAGTTTTCTGTGAAAGTGCCGGGAAGCAGATGCCAGCAATGAAACTGTCAGCCAGGCAAGAAAAAAAGGAAATACCAGCGGAAGCAGGTATTTCAGTAATAGATAGACAGCCAGCAGAATGCCGGTCTTTTCTATATAAAGTTTTATCCGGTGATCCATAAGCGTGGCCTCCTTGTGATTTTTCGCTGTATAAAATGTGTAGAATCTGCGTTATCGCATTTGTTATATGAAAAGTATCTGCCATGGAGAAGAAACTATGTCTGAGAAGAGTTGGAAATGAATATAAAAACTTCAGATTTTCATTCGTTGACAAACATATGGTGGAATGTTATGGTTTCAACAGAGAGAAAAGAGGATTCAAAATGATGAAAACATTTATAAAAAAACAGCCTCCAGGGCGATTGATCGCTATGGGTTTTGCTATGGTGATCCTGATAGGAACCTGCCTGTTGCTGACGCCCTGGTCTGTGCGTCAGGGTGTTACGGTGAAGCCGGTGGATGCATTATTTTCAGCTACCAGTGCGGTATGTGTGACGGGACTTGTGACTATTGATACGGCAGATCATTTTACTGTGTTTGGGCAGGCAATCATGGGACTGCTGATCCAGATCGGAGGTCTGGGAGTATCATCTGTGGGTGTAGGCCTTGTGATCGCAGCGGGTAAAAAGGTCAGCTTCAAGAGTCGTACTATGGCCAAGGAAGCATTGAATGTAGACAACTACAAAGGTGTGGTGAAGCTGGTGAAAGCGGTGCTCTGTATGACACTTGGATTTGAGCTGGCCGGTGCACTTTTGAGCTTTCTGGTTTTTTCGAGAGATTATCCATTTTTACATGCGGTGGGGATCAGTGTATTTCATTCAGTGGCATCCTTTAACAATGCAGGACTTGATATCTTGGGCGGGCTTCAGAATCTGATCCCCTATGGGGATGATATGTTCTTGAACATTGTGACCAGTGCGCTGGTCATCGTAGGTGGTATTGGATTCCCGGTGATTCTGGATGTAGCCAGAAACCGCAGTTTTAAGAAATTAACACTGCATTCGAAGGTGGTTCTGGTGACCAGTGGAGGACTTTTACTGAGCGGAACACTACTTTTGAAGCTGACAGATCATCTTACCTGGATGCAGGCATTTTTTCACAGTATGTCAGCCAGAACGGCAGGCTTTTCCACCTGCTCCTTGGGAGAGTTTTCCAATGCAGGATTATTTGTCATTATGATCCTCATGTTTATCGGAGCATCTTCAGGTTCTACCGGAGGTGGCGTGAAGACCAGTACCTTCTTTGTGTTGTTGCAGGCGATCCGCAGCGAATTTTCCAAGCGGAGGACAGGCGCATTTCACAGGAGCATTCCCAGAGAAAATGTCTTCCGGGCAGGAATGCTGGTAATCACATCCATGGCGCTGGTATGTATTGGCACATTTCTGATGTGCGTGCTTGCACCTCAGTTTGATTTTGTTCAGATCATGTTTGAAGTCGTGTCTGCTTTCAGTACGGCAGGACTTTCCACAGGGATCACACCGGAACTTGGATTTGCGGCGAAAGTGGTATTGATCCTGATCATGTTTACTGGCCGTCTGGGTGTGATGACGATGGTAACGATCTGGGTGACCAGACCGGAACGGCAGACACGTTATACGGAGGAATCCGTAATGATTGGATAGAGGAGAAGATGAAAATGAAAAATAAACAGACAGCAGGTTCTTTTGGAGTGATTGGCCTTGGCCGTTTTGGTACCGCACTGGCAATCACTTTGTCAGAGGCGGGCAAGGATGTGATCGCCATTGACCGGGACGAAGATAAAGTAAAGGCGATCCGCCAGTACACGGATTATGCATTTGTGGCAGAAACCATCAATATGGAAAGCCTGAAGGAGACAGGGATCCAGAACTGTGATGTGGTGGCGGTGTGCATAGGTGAGCAGATCGACGCAAGCATTCTGATCACCATGAGCGTGCTCGAGCTTGGAGTGCCCAAGGTCATCTCCAAGGCCATGAGCCCGGAACAGGGAGCAGTCCTCCGCAAAATCGGAGCGGAAGTCGTTTATCCGGAAAAGGATATGGCGATCCGCCTTGGAAAACGTCTGATCAGCAGCAATTTCCTGGATTATATTATGCTGGATAACAGTGTGGAGATCCGTCAGATCCTGGTGCCGAATAAACTGTGCGGAGAGACGATCATGAACAGTAATTTCCGTAAAAAGTACGGATTGAATATTATCGCGATCCAGAAGGGCCATAATACCATGATCGAGATCTCACCGGATTATCAGTTTGAGCCGGAGGATGTGATCGTGGTGATCGGAAAAATTGAAAATATTAACCGGCTGGAACGGGAAATGTGAGGGATAATTAGCATATATAGCTGTCGTGAAATTTGCACAAAAAAGAAAAAGTTTTTTGTGATGTTTATGGATTGAATAATGCTCTATGTATGGTATACTGCTAATAACAAACATGTCACATGTCAGACAAGATAGAGGGGATAAATGAAATATAGTTCTTGGAATTCAGTTGCATCGTATTTGGTTGAAAACATAAAAAAGAAAATCGAAAATGGAGAATATGGTGAAGGAAGCAAACTTCCAAGTGAAAAAATGCTTTCTGAGGAATATTCGGTCGGACGTTCATCTGTACGCGAGGCACTAAAAATGCTTCAGGCAGAGAATCTGATTGAAATTGTAAAAGGCAAAGGAAGTTTCGTTTTATCAACAGATGCCAGATCTAAAGGTATAGATCAGTGGTATCACTCGAAGAAAGAAGTTTTTAGGGATCTGGTGGAAATACGTGTCGCTTTAGAATGTTTGGCTGTAAAAAAAGCGGCAGTAAAAGTGACAGATGACGTTATTGAAAAACTTATTTCCATCAATCAGGCATATGAAGCCACAAGTGCAACAGATATAACAACTCGACTGGAATATGATGAGGCATTTCATCGTTTGATTGTAAAAACTGCAAATATGGTGCTTCTTGAAGATATTTACAATCGATTTGAGAGCGCATATACGGAATATCGTATTAAGGGATTTGTATTAACGAAATATTTTGAAAAAGCAGCTGAAGGTCATCGACAAATTATCAGGGCATTTCAGAATCGGGATGAGAAATCAGCAGAACAACTTATGTATGAACATATTTATGAGGTAGTTGATGATATTGAAAAAATATTAGAAATTACTAAATAATAAAAAAACAAAACATGTCTGACATCAGACAAGAAAAGGGGGATTATTACTCATGAAAAGGAAACCGGAAAAATTATTGGCGCTGTTATTGACAATGGTAATATTGTTCATTTATCAAAGTGTGCCAGTTGCAGCAGCTGCGGAGAAGCCAGCAGAGAGCAAAACAGCGGAGTATTCAATCAGCATTGCATGCAGTTCAACAGAGTATACAACAATTGGTACTAATGCAGTAATGAATTTTAATTATGCAGCACAGCTGGCATTTAAAAATTATGTAGAGTCTGCCTCAGAGGGGAAAATAGCGGTAAATATTTATACAAATAGCTCACTTGGAAATGCATCCGAAATACTTTTACAATGTATGCAGGGAGTTATTGAATGTAGTACTGCAGGTGATTCAGATTTATCAAACTATTATCCTAATATTCAAGTGTTTACAATACCGTATGCATTTGAAAATAGAGCAGAATTTTATGAGTTTTTAGATGGAGCATATTCCCAGAATATGTTTGATGAAATTGCAAAGAGTACGGGTGTGAAAATTATAGCTGCGTTTGACAATGGCGGTTTCCGTAATTTTTCTAACAATATACATCAAATTCATACAGCAGATGATTTGAAAGGCTTGAAAATCCGATGTATGCAGAGTGCATCTTACATTACAACATTAGAAACACTGGGAGCTGTTCCAACAGGACTTGCATTTAGCGAATTGTACTCAGCACTGCAAACGGGAGTAGTAGATGGACAGGAAAATTCACCACTTGTTATGTTAGACAATTCAATTTATGAACAACAGAAATATTATACCTTGGATGGTCATTCTATTTCTCCGGCATTTATTATTGTAAATGAAAAATGGCTTCGTTCTCTGCCTGATGATTTACAGCAAGTAGTTCTAGATGGTGGAAAAATAGCACAAACTGCTGCAAGAGGCACCATTGCATCAACAGAAGGAATGGCATTAAACTTTCTGAATGAAAAAGGGGTTGAGATTTATACACCAACACAAGAAGAACGCGAGACTTTTAAGGTTGCACAGCAGCCGGTCATGGAGTGGCTTGGAAGTGAAATTGGGGATAAAGCAGTAAGCGAGTTTATGGATGCATTGATAGAGATTGAGCCAGCGGATACGCAAACGGTAGGAACATCCGTAAATGTATCAGGAGATCGGACAAATGTAGTTCCATACATTGTGATGATAGTGTTATTAGTGCTAGCACTTGCGGTAGTACTTATTAAATTAAAAAGAACAATAAAGAAATATGAAACGAATGGAATAATTTGATAGTCTTCAGATAGGAGGACAGGATGAAATTAAGAAAAGAATTGGATGAAATATCAGAGATTGTTGATAAGATAGTATCTTCTATCTGCATTGTATTGACAGCCATAATGTTTGTTGCGGTACTTTATCAGGTGTTTGGACGTTATGTAATATCGACGTCTATTGCATGGACAGAAGAGACTGCTAGATATTGTATGATTTGGTTGGCTTTTCTTGGTGCGAGCATGTTGGTTCGGTCCTCAGAAAATTCGGCAGTAACATTTATCATAGATAAGTGTTCTGCTAAGAAACGCAGAATTTTGAATATTGTGATTCAGGGATTCATGCTTATCTTTATGCTAACAATATTTATTATTTCCCTAGATCAGACACAGTATAGTCTCAATGAAATATCGCCGGCTTTACGGATCAGCATGTTCATACCAAAATCAAGTATTTTGTTTGGAAGTTTGCTGGTATCTTTACAACTGGTCTGGAAAATTATTGATTCAACATTAGAAATGAAAGAAGAATGGGAGGGGGAAAAGTAGAGTGTTTCAGTTTGGAATTATCATGGTGATCTTGATAGGGACAATTTTAATAGGAATTCCTATATCGTATTCCATGGGAATTACGGGTTTGATTTACATTTTAATTACAAATGCATCATATATTGCAATCATACCAAATCGACTTTATGAAGGTGTTAATCAGTTTCAGCTTTTGGCAATTCCCTTCTTCTTATTAGCTGCAGATATTATGATAAATGCGGATATTTCTGGAAAACTGTTTCGTTTTGTGAAACTGTTTGTTGGAAGATTTCGTGGAGGCCTAGCCTATGTTAATGTAATTGTAAGTATGGTATTTGGAAGTGTTTCAGGAACGGCACTAGGTGATATTGCAGCACTGGGAAAAGTAGAAATGGATGCAATGGATGAAGAGGGATATGATAAGGACTTTTCGTGTGCACTAACAGCAGCATCATCACTTCAGAGTCCATTGATCCCGCCAAGTAATATTGCAGTATTATATGCCAGCGTCATGGGACTTTCTGTTGGAGCATTATTTCTTGCTGGGCTTTTACCAGGAGTTATGCTCGGAATGGCACAAATTCTATACATTATTGCAGTGAGAGATAAAAAAAACTTCCCGGCATGTAATGAGAAATATAGAGGTTCTCAAATAAAATCAATTATTCTTAACGGATTAATTACTTTAGGAATGCCGTTTATTATTATTGGAGGAGTGTTGGGTGGATATTTTACAGCAACAGAGTCAGCTAATATTGCATGTGTATATTCGTTGCTTTTAGGAATCATCGTATATAGAAATTATCATCTGAAAGATTTTAAAAAAGCACTGGAAAATGTAGCACACCAAATGGCAAATATCTTTTTGATCATAGCATTTGCTTCTGTATTTGCCTGGATTATGGGAATGGAACGCATCCCAGAACAAATAGCAGAATTGTTGCTCGGACTTTCAAGTAATAAGTACATATTGTTACTCTTGGTCAATATCTTCTTATTGTTAGTTGGTATGTTTATGGACACAGGTGCAGCAATTATACTTTTTGCACCAATATTAGCGCCTATTATGTATGAAGTAGGAGTGCACCCGGTTCATTTTGCAGTAGTAGTTTTATTGAATCTTACATTAGGATTGATAACACCGCCGGTTGGAGTTGTACTTTATTCGGCAACTGCTGTTGGAAAAAGAAAATTCGAGGATGTGGTAAAATCATTGATTCCATTTTTGATTATTTCTTTTAGTGTACTTGCAATTGTATGTTTGATTCCAGCCTGCACGTTGTTATTACCTGGAATGTTCGGATTCCTGTAAGTTTGGAGGTTAGAAATGAAAGTATTGATATCATTGGGGAAAAGTTTTTATGAGATCTTTCCAGATTTGGGAACCTGGTTGAAACAAGCTGGATTAGAAGTGGTAGAGCAAGTATCAAGTGATCAGGAACCATCGAAAGAAGTGATCAAAAAGTTAGTGTCAGATGTAGATATCTATATAGTGGGGATTGATAAGATTGACCATGAGGTTATAGATGCTGCACCAAAACTAAAGCTAATTATTAAGCATGGAGTTGGATACGATAATATTGATCTGGATTATGCAAAGAAAAAAGGTATAGCAGTAACTTTTGCAAGAGGATGTAATGCACAAAGTGTAGCTGAATTAGCAGTTGCATTGATGCTATCGGTATCTAGGGGAATTCCTGCAAAAAATGAAGAAATAAAGCATGGTGGATGGAGCTTGTTTATGGGTTCAGAACTAAACGGGAAGCAATTGGGATTAGTAGGTTACGGAAATATTGGAAGTCGAGTTGCAAAAATTACTCAGGCTTTTGGAATGGAAGTGACGGCTTATGATCCATATATAGAATCTGAAGTACTAGAAAAAGCAGGGATAAAGAAAGGTAGTCTGGAAGAAGTTTTAAGCCAGTCGGATTTTATTTCTCTTCATGCTCCAGCAACAAAAGAAAATGAAAATCTGATTAGAGCTGAGACATTACAATTGATGAAATCTTCAGCATATTTGATAAACACAGCAAGAGGAGCTCTGGTAAATGAGCAGGATTTAAAAAATGCAATTTTAGAAAAAAGAATTGCTGGGGCTGCTATGGATGTGTTTTGCACCGAACCACCTGAAAAAGAACTGGTTTGCTTGGAAAAAATAGTTTGTACTCCTCATTTAGGAGCATGTACAGTTGATAGTGCGAGAAGACTTTCAGATATTTCATATGAAAATGTAATGAATTATGTAAATAACCGGCCACTAAAAAATAGGTTGGTATAAAATAGGAGGAATATATTATGTCAATGAAACCGCAGGAAATGAAAGAACACACAAAAGGTATTTTCCATCTGTCGTTAACTCCATTTGATAAAAATGGGAATCTGGATATACCAGCATTAAAGCAAAGTATAAGAATGGTTACTGAAAATCCATTGTTGGAAAATGAGGACGTGGTCTTTCTTGCACTTGGGACCACCGGTGAATTTTATGCAATGTCTGAGGAAGAAAATAAAAAAGTAATTGATGTTGTTACACAGGAAGTAAATGGAAAATTCCCTGTGATGATTGGAACAGGACGAGCTGGAACTAGAAACACGATTGAAATTTCCAAATATGCACAGGAAGCAGGCGCAGATGGTCTGTTAGTAATTCCACCATATTATACAATGCCGACTACAGATGGGGTCATTCGACATTTTGAATCTGTTGCTGAATCTGTTGATATTGGAATCACAATTTACAACAATCCGGCAGCAAGTAAGTTATGGCTTCCGGCACCGGTAATTAAAAGACTGTCAAAAGTTGATAATATTATTGGATTAAAAGAAAATACAAATAACCCAATGGCATTTTTAGGGATGTTACAGACAATTGATGAAAAAGATATGGCAGTTTTTGCAGGACTTGGACATTTTATGTATCAGTTTATGTGTTTCCATGGATGCAAAGGCTTTGTTACAGAAATGTTAAATTATGCACCGCATTTAGCAGTAGACTTATACCATGCAGGACTTGAAAAGGATGCAGCTAAAGTCCGTGAAGTGGCAGATAAGATGAATCTTTTCTGGAATTGGGTATTCCGACTTGCTGCAAAGCATTCTTTAATTCCATCAGCAGTACATCCAATGAATCAGCTGCCGAATGATATGCCGTATTATCAGGCTGCAAACAAAGCAGCAGCGCAGCTGTGTGGTATGCCATCAGGTGCAGCTCGTGCTCCGATGGAGAACATTCCAGAAGAAGAGATTCCGGAACTGCGTCAGATTTTAAAAGAGATGGGTTGCAATGTAGTTGCATAGCATTATCGAAGTTAATTCTACATAAGTCATTATGTAGATCGTTCTATAAGGAAAATAGGAGATTTCCCGGGTTGACAAACCCGGGAAATCTTTTTATCATGGATAGATAATGGAGTTTATACTTGCATGAAAAACGGCTGCCGACGAGAAGGCGCGGCGGCTAAGGAAAAGGAGATTGCAAACAATGGCAAAAGACAAGAAGTTAGTAGAAGGCATCACTTCCATGGACGTGGATTTCGCCCAGTGGTACACCGATGTCGTGAAGAAAGCGGAGCTGTGTGATTATACCAGCGTAAAGGGATGCATGGTGATCAAACCGGCTGGCTATGCGATCTGGGAAAATATTCAGAAAGAGCTTGACCGCAGATTTAAGGAGACAGGTGTAGAGAATGTATATCTGCCGATGCTGATCCCGGAGAGTCTGCTTCAGAAAGAGAAAGATCATGTAGAAGGTTTTGCACCGGAGGTTGCATGGGTAACTCATGGTGGACTGGAGCCGCTGCAGGAGCGTATGTGTATCCGTCCGACTTCTGAGACTCTGTTCTGTGATTTTTATCAGAAAGAGGTTCATTCCTACAGAGATCTTCCGAAAGTATATAATCAGTGGTGTTCTGTACTTCGTTGGGAGAAGACGACCAGACCGTTCCTTCGTTCCAGAGAGTTCCTGTGGCAGGAAGGACATACGGTTCATGCAACGGAGGAAGATGCAGAGGCACGTACTCAGCAGATGCTGAATGTATATGCTGATTTTTGCGAGCAGGTGCTTGCAATGCCGGTGATCAAAGGTCGCAAAACGGATAAGGAAAAATTTGCAGGAGCAACTGCAACTTATACGATCGAGGCACTGATGCATGACGGAAAAGCACTGCAGTCAGGTACCAGCCATAACTTCGGTGATGGATTTGCACGTGCATTTGGCATTCAGTTTACGGATAAAGATAATCAGCTGAAGTATGTACATCAGACTTCCTGGGGTGTGACTACCCGTCTGATCGGTGCAATCATCATGGTTCATGGTGATGATTCCGGTCTGGTGCTGCCGCCGCGGATCGCTCCGGTACAGACTATGATCATTCCGGTTGCACAGCACAAGGAAGGTGTTCTTGACAAAGCATATGAGCTGAGAGATAAGCTGGCTCGTCAGTTTAAGGTAAAAGTTGATGATTCCGAGAAATCTCCGGGATGGAAATTCGCAGAGCAGGAGATTAAAGGAATCCCGACCCGTATTGAGATCGGTCCGAAGGATATTGAGGCAAATCAGGCCGTGATCGTTCGCCGTGATACCAGAGAAAAGATCGTGGTATCCTTAGATGAGATCGAGACCAAGCTGGGTGAGATTCTTGAGACTATGCAGCATGATATGCTGGAGAAGGCAAGAGCACACAGAGATTCTCATACGTATGATGCAACTACTTATGAAGAGTTCGTAGAGACTATCAATAACAAACCGGGATTTGTAAGAGCTATGTGGTGTGGAGATCAGGCTTGTGAGGATAAGATCAAGGAAGATACCACCGCTACCAGCCGCTGCATGCCGTTTGAGCAGCATCAGCTGTCTGATAAATGTGTCTGCTGTGGAAGACCGGCGAAAAAAATGGTATATTGGGGCAAAGCATACTAAGTCGATGCCTGTAAAACTGTAATTTGCGTCCCGGCTTCTGAGAAGGAAGCCGGGATGTTTTGTTCACAGGGAAATACGCAGATGTGTGAAATTGTGAATACTGAAAATAAACGGAATATGATTACAAGGAGTCAGAATGTATAGAATTGACGTTCCGGAAAAAGTTGAACATATTATAGATACTTTGACTGCGGCAGGGCATGAAGCCTATGCAGTCGGCGGCTGTGTGCGCGATGCACTGCTGGGAAGAGAACCTGCAGACTGGGATATTACCACATCCGCATCTCCCTATGAGGTAAAGGCATTGTTTTCCAGGACCATCGATACCGGGATCCAGCATGGAACGGTGACAGTCATGCTGGGAAAAGAAGGATTTGAGGTGACCACTTACCGGGTGGATGGAGAGTATGAGGATTGCCGTCATCCCAAGGAAGTGAAGTTTACCAAGAGTCTGCTGGAGGATCTGAAGCGCCGGGATTTTACGATCAATGCCATGGCCTACAATCCTGCAGAAGGATTGATCGATGAGTTTGACGGAGCAGGAGATCTGAAACGTGGGATCATTCGCTGTGTGGGTGATGCGGAAGCACGTTTTGGAGAAGATGCGCTGCGTATGATGCGTGCGGTGCGGTTTGGTGCTCAGCTGGGATTTGAACTGGAAGAGCAGACCAGGGAAGCTGTAAAAAAACTGTGTGAAAATCTTCGAAAAGTCAGTGCTGAGCGGATCCAGACAGAGCTGGTGAAGATGCTGGTGTCCCCACATCCTGACCGGATCCTGGAAGCCTGGGAGCTGGGCATCACCGGTGTAATGCTGCCGGAGTTTGATGCATGTATGGCATGTATGCAGAATAATCCTCATCATATGGATACAGTGGGTGAGCATATTGCAAACGCTCTGCAATATGTGGAACCGGACAAGGTACTGCGTCTGAGCATGTTGCTCCATGATATAGGAAAACCACAGACGAAGACTACAGATGCCAATGGAATCGATCATTTTTATGGGCATGCTCAGGTTGGCGAAGAGCTGACAGCAAAGATTCTGCGCCGCCTGAAGTTTGATAATGATACCATCCGTAATGTGAGAAGACTGGTACTTCATCACGATGACCGGCCAGCCACCACGTCATCCAGTGTGCGCCGCGCTGCCAATCGGATCGGAGCGGATCTGTTTCCGCTGTATCTGAACGTGTGCCGGGCAGATATCTTGGCACAGACAAAAGAGACACAGGAATCCAAACTTCAGAACTTGTCTGAGATCGAATCAATCTATGAGCAGATTCTGGAAAAGCAGCAATGCTTTACATTGAAGCAGCTTGCTGTGACTGGCCGTGACCTGATCGCGGAAGGAATCCCGGCAGGTCCTCGCCTGGGTGAGATCCTCGAAAAACTTCTGGAAGAAGTGCTGGAAGAACCCGAGAAAAATGAGCGTGAGTGGCTTATGAGCCGGGCGCTGGAAATTTATCAAGAGAATATAAATTTATAAAAATGAAGCTGACATGCTGTGAAGGTGTGTCAGCTTTTGTTCTGGAAAAATGTGTGTTGATTTCTTCGATGTTGATCCAGAACACGTTGCATTGCCTTCCTGCATTCGCCACAGATCAGCTTGTGAAGGGGACGTCCGCAGTCCCGGTACTTTTTGAAATCAAGCCGTCAGGCGCAGATTGAAAATTAGTACCGCTGGATCGAGGACTTAGCGCAAGCGGTCCCTCTGAACAAGCTGTCTGAGGCGGGTGACGGAGGTGTTGCATGCTTTTTTGGAAAAACCTGCATAACCCCATCCTTTCCTTCATAAGATAGAAGGTACGAAATGCCGATATATGGGGGGACTTCTATGAATGAGAGAGATCTGCAGGTTCTGGAGCAATATCCGTTTTCTGTAAATGCAAGCTGGCGGGTGCGCGGTGCATTTTTGCTGGATAGCAGCGAGGGGCGTCTGCTGATCCGGGAGTTCTCCGGCAGTGCCGCCAAAGTAGAGAAAGAGCAGCAGCTTCTGGCGCATCTGAAGGCATGCGGTCATCGGACAGATCAGATCATCGCCGATGCTGAAGGAAGGTTGGTGACTGTTTACCGGGAATATCTGAATTATCTTGTCAAAGAATCGCCGGAGGGACGGGAATGTGACACCCGCAGTGAGAGTGAGATCCTGGCGGCGGTGTCACTGCTGGCAGCACTCCATCGGGATATGAAACAGGTGCCGGGATTCGAGCAGAAGGATGTGGAGCGTCTTGCAGGAATTGATGCCAGAGAAGAGCTGGCGCGGCATAATCAGGAGCTTCGGAAGATCTATACGTTTGTCCGCAGGAAGAACCGCAAAAATGAATTTGAGGCAGCCTATATCCAGTGCTTTTCATCCATTCGTGAGGAAGCTGAGCGGGCAGAACGTCTGCTGAAAGAGACTTCCTATGAGGCTCTGCGCAGGCAGGCATTGGAAGAAGGGCAGATCTGCCATGGCGAATACATTCATCATAACCTGCTGGTGGCAGGCGGGCATATGACCGTGATCAATTTTGAAAAATTTTCTGTGGATGTGCAGATGAACGACCTCTACCTGTTCATGAGAAAGGTATTGGAAAAGCAGAACTATGATGCCAGACTTGGCCGGAAAATGCTGAAAACATATAGCGAGGTCCGGCCACTCAGAGAGGAAGAACGGGAATACCTGGGAATCCGTCTGCTGTATCCGGAGAAATTCTGGAAACTGGCAAATTACTACTATAATACCAACAAAGCATGGATTCCGGGCAAGCATATGGAGAAACTTGAGAAATTCCTTGCACAAAGGGAAAAAAGAGTTTCTTTTTCATATGAATTATTATATAATAATCCCAGAAAATACGAAAAATCAGGGAGGTAGTTGTGCAAAATGGACTATAAAGCAATCTATGAGGAATGGCTTTCCAATCCGTATTTTGACGAAGCCACAAAAGCTGAACTGCGTGCGATCGCAGATGATGACAAAGAGATAAAGGAACGTTTCTACAAGGATCTGGAATTTGGAACGGCGGGCTTGCGCGGAATTATCGGTGCAGGTATTAACCGTATGAACATCTATGTAGTACGCAGAGCGACCCAGGGACTTGCAAATTATATTATCAAGCAGGGAGGACAGGGAAAAGGCGTAGCAATTGCTTATGATTCCCGTCATATGTCTCCGGAGTTTGCTGAGGAAGCGGCTCTGACACTGGCAGCAAATGGAATTAAAGCATACAAATTCGAGTCTTTAAGACCAACACCGGAGCTGTCATTTGCAGTACGTGAGCTTGGCTGTATCGCAGGTCTTAATATTACTGCCAGCCACAATCCGCCAGAGTACAATGGATACAAAGTATACTGGGAGGATGGAGCACAGTTTACTCCGCCTCATGATAAAGGCGTTACCGCAGAGGTACTGGCGATCACGGATCTGTCTACGGTGAAGACTATGAGCCGTGAAGCTGCCATTGCAGCAGGCAAATATGAGATCATCGGACAGGCGATCGATGATAAATTCATTGCACATGTAAAAGCACAGGTAGTAAATCAGGATGCCATTGATAAAATGCAGAAAGACATCCGCATCGTTTACACCCCGCTTCATGGTACCGGAAATATCCCGGCAAGACGTGCGCTTAAAGAGCTTGGATTTGAAAATGTATATGTTGTAAAAGAGCAGGAGCTTCCAGACGGAGATTTCCCGACTGTCAGCTATCCGAACCCGGAGGCTGCAGAAGCTTTTACGCTGGGACTGAAGCTTGCAAAAGAAGTGGATGCAGATCTGGTGCTGGCAACTGACCCGGATGCAGACCGTCTTGGAGTCTATGTAAAAGATACAAAATCAGGAGAATATATTCCGCTGACCGGTAATATGTCAGGTTCTCTGCTCTGCGACTATGTGCTGAGCCAGAAGAAGGCTGCAGGCAAGATCCCGGCAGATGGACAGGTTGTGAAATCCATCGTAACCACCAATCTGGTAGATGCGATTGCAGCATCCTATGACTGTGAACTGATAGAGGTTCTGACAGGATTCAAATACATCGGACAGCAGATCCTGAAAGATGAGCAGACCGGAAAAGGAACGTATCTGTTCGGAATGGAAGAGTCCTACGGCTGTCTGATTGGTACATACGCAAGAGACAAGGATGCCATCTCCGCAACGGTTGCTCTCTGCGAGGCAGCGGCTTACTACAAGACTAAAAATATGACGCTGTGGGATGCTATGGTTGCTCTCTATGAGAAATACGGCTACTACAAGGACGCAGTGAAATCTATCGAACTCAAAGGGATTGAAGGACTTGCAAAGATTCAAGAGATCCTTGAGACTCTGAGAAATAATACGCCGGTCAGAATTGGTGACTATCATGTAGTATCTGCAAGAGACTACAAGCTGGATACGATCAAAGATATGAAGACTGGTGAAGTAAAACCGACCGGCCTTCCGGCATCCAATGTACTTTACTATGATCTGAACGATGGCGCATGGCTGTGCGTAAGACCGTCAGGTACAGAGCCGAAGGTAAAATTCTACTATGGTGTCAAAGGTACTTCTCTGGAGGATGCAGACAAGAAGAGTGCTGCAATGGGAGAAGAAGTACTGGCGATGATCCAGAAGATGCTGTAAGAAGATGTACAGTTACGAAGAACTGGTGGGGATCATCGCTGAACTGCGCAGTGACCATGGCTGTCCATGGGACAAGGCTCAGACCCATGAGAGCATGATCTCCTGTCTTAGAAATGAATGTGAAGAAGTTGTGGAGGCTATTGAGCAGAAGGATCCGGAGAATCTCTGCGAAGAGCTGGGGGACGTATTGCTGCAGGTACTGCTTCATGCACAGATCGCCAAAGAGGAAGGTCTCTTTACGATGGATGACGTGATAAATGGTCTGGCGGAGAAGATGATCCGCCGTCATCCACATGTATTTGGCGACGAAGAATATGGTTCCGACGAGCAGAATCAGGCTCGCTGGGAGGAAATCAAGCGGCAGGAAAAGGAGGCAAAACGGAATCGAAAAACCGCGGAACTCCAAGGGAAACCGCTTGACAAACAGTAGGAAAACCGGTATAACTATGATACGTGTTGTACACAATAAATGAAAATATTCCAGGAGGAAAATAAAATCATGAACAAAGCAGAACTGATCGCAGCAGTTGCAGAGAACGCTGAGCTTACAAAGAAAGATGCAGAGAAAGCTGTAAAAGCATTTATCGAGGTTGTTACTGATGAATTAAAGAAAGGTGAGAAAGTTCAGGTTGTTGGATTCGGTACCTTCGAGGTAGCTGAGAGAGCAGCAAGAGAGGGAAGAAACCCGCATACTGGTGAGCCGATGCCGATCGCAGCTTCCAAAGCCCCGAAGTTCAAAGCTGGTAAAGCACTGAAAGATGCCCTGAACTAATACGACAGAGCATGAGATTAGATAAGTTTCTGAAAGTTTCCAGACTGATCAAGCGTCGGACAGTTGCCAATGAGGCCTGTGATGCAGGACGTGTTCTGGTAAACGATAAGACGGCGAAAGCTTCCCTGAACGTGAAGGAAGGGGATGTGATCGAGATCCAGTTCGGTACAAGAGCTGTAAAGGTGGAAGTGCTGGACGTGCAGGAGACCGTCAAAAAGGATGAAGCAAAAGAGCTTTACAGATATTTATAAGGTATAAATCTTAGGACCTCCTAATATATTTTAAGAGAATATATGGGAGGTCTTTTTGTATGGTAAAGATGGGAACTGTGGAAGATCACACACAGGCAAAAGGAGCGCACAAGCTGACGCTTTCGAATCGGCGGACAGCTGGTATCACTGGTGTGTCGGACGTGATCTCTTTTGATATATCGGAAGTGCTGCTGGAGACAGATATGGGCATGCTCAAGATCCAGGGAGCAGACCTTCATGTAAATCGGCTGACGCTGGAAAAAGGAGAGATCGATCTGGAGGGAAGGATCGACAGCATCCAGTATTCGGAAGTGTCAGACTTCAAAAAAGGCGGAGAGACATTATTGAACCGTCTGTTCCGGTAAGCCTATGGGGAGTGACGGAATTGTCAGAGAACTGCAGTTTTTTGGACTGGCCATGCTGCGAGGTGCGTTGATCCTGGCATTGTACGACTTGCTCAGGATCACTCGAAGGCTGATTCCCCATGGTGTCTGGCTGATAGCGGTTCAGGATCTTCTGTACTGGATCTGCACTGCATTTTTAATCTTTGCACTGTTGTATCGGGAAAATGACGGAGCAGTCCGCGGGTATGCATTATTTGCGGTGGCGGCGGGCATGATCGTCTATTATTATCTGATAGGAAGATGGATCGTGGAACCCATATCAGGTATTTTGAAGACAGTGTTGGAATTTTTCCTAAGGCCTGCTGGAACGGTGGCTCGTAAAGTAGTACAAGTCGGGAAAATCACAGGACATTTCTACAAAAACAAATTGAAAAATAAACTCAGAGAGTTTATAATTATTTTATTCTCATAGGAGGAAAGACGGATGACAGCGAAGACAAGAAGCAGACGTATTCGGGATCAGAGAAAGCACCTGAGAGCCATGGGTATTTTATTGATCGTCATGGCTGTTTTTTGTGTGACTGCAATTGGAAGTCTTCAGCTGAAACAGAAGAATCAGACTTATCAGAACAGAGAGGCGGCACTGGAAAAGCAGATCGCCGATGAGACGGAACGAAGCAAAGAGATCGAAGATCTTGAGACCTATACAAAGACAAAGAAATATGTGGAAGATGTAGCCAAAGAAAAGCTCGGACTGGTTTATGAGGATGAGATCCTTTTCAAGGCATCAGGTAAATAAGACATGAAGCTCCTGCTCAGACAGGAGCTTTTTTATGTCGAAAAATTATTTTTTCGAGCCGATTCCAAATGACAAAGCTCGCAAAGACAGATTCTTATAGTATCTACACAAACCGCAGCGTTTGTTCTGCATGCGGCGGAATAAGGATATGGAGGAGAGTTGTCATGGAATGGACAAAGTATGTGTTGGCGTGTACGCTGGGAGTGTGTATGCTGATCCTGTTTGGCAGGAGAGACGAAGGAAGAGATAAGTGGATCTTTGGACTGGCGGTGGGTGGAAGTCTGGCAGCCATGGAGCTGACGGTGGAATATATGTACCACAAGGAACTGTGGGTCATGGCTTCCAGTGTGATGAAGAGTCTGGCACTGTTTTCGTTGATCGTGCTGGCAGGTTATGGGTGGGAATGGATCCGCAGCCATAAAAGAGAAGACAGTGAGCAGGAACCGGTGCATCCGGTCCGACAATGGATCGAAGAGTATCAGGAGAGTTTTGCTCAGCTTTCCCGCAGCTTTTGCATGACACCCCAGATGACGCCGGTGACAGACAGAGGAGAGTTATTGTTTCAGCAGAGGCTGGCAGAAAACCGGATCGCAGCAGCCGGGCAGATCCGGGAAATGGGTTCCATACTGGAAGGAGCCATGGAACGGATCTATGGGACAAAAGAAGATGTGCCGCTGGAGCAGGAGATTGGAAAGCGGCTTCGCTTTATGGGAATAACATTGATCCAGGTGTTTTTTTACAGTCCCGGCGGACGAAAGCGACAAGTCTATGTGACCATGCATACGAAGCGTAAGATCTGCGTGCCGGTAAAGAAAGTGGCGGCGGTATTGTCAGAACTGACGGACTGTGAGATGATGCCTGCCAGAGACAGCCGGACATTTGTCAGTCAGGAGAAAGTGACGGTATTGTTTGTGGAGGCCACTGCTTATCAGGTGTTGTACGGAATCAAGAAAGTGACGAAACCGGGAGAGGCAGTCTCCGGGGATAATTTCTCCGTATTCTGGCTGCCGGAAGGACGGTTTGTGGCAGGACTCTCTGATGGGATGGGGTCAGGACTTCAAGCCTGCGGGCAGAGTGAGACAGTGCTGGATCTGATGGAACAGTTTCTGGAGGCGGGATTTTCCAGAGAGACAGCAGTGCGGATGATCAATTCGTCCATTGTGCTGCAGCCGGAACCACATATATTTTCCACAGTAGATCTGGCTTCCATTGATCTTTATACAGGAATTTGCGAATTTCTGAAGATTGGATCTGCCGCCAGCTTTATCCGGCGGGAACGGAATGTGGAATGTATCCGTGGGACAGGTCTGCCGGCAGGGATCAGCAGTGAACTGCCCTTAGATCCTTATCGGGTACGGATCTATGATGGAAATCTGTTGTTTCTCATGACGGACGGGGTGCTGGGAGCATTGCCGGAAGGGCAGGAAGAGGCGGTCATGAAGGATCTGATCTGGAATCTTCCGCCGGGAACCCCTTCTGAGATGGCGGCACGGCTCATGGAACAGGTACAGACATATGGAAAGGCAGCGGATGATATGACCATTCTGGTGGTCGGAATCTGGAAGCGGTAGTGCGGCTTGCTTTTTTGCGTGGAATTTGTGATAATATTCAGAGTCATGCACATGCCAGTAAATATGTGGCTCTGAATAATTCAGAGCCATGCACATGCCCGTAAAGCAATGAGCATAGAAACTACAGGAGTTCAGTCACATGCAGGAGAAAGTATTTGCCTATCTGAGACAATGGAATATGGTCAAGCCCGGGGACACCGTGCTGGTGGGATTTTCCGGCGGTGCGGACTCAACAGCACTTCTGCAATTATTGTGGAACTATGGGAAGCGGATTCCGCTTCAGCTGGAAGCAGTTCATGTAAATCATGGGATCCGTGGGGCAGAGGCACTGCGAGATCAACAGTTTTGTGAGCAGTTCTGTCAGGAGAGAAATATTTCGTTCACTGTGGTACAGGAGGATGTGCCTGCCCAGGCAGCCAGAGATGGCTTAAGTCTTGAGGAAGCCGGGCGAAATGCAAGACGGCGGGTGTTTGGGCATCTCGCTGAGAAATGTCAGGCATCGGTGATCGCGTTGGCGCATCATCAGCGAGATCAGGCAGAGACCATGCTGTTCCGGCTTATGCGTGGTACAGGGCTTCGGGGACTGTGCGGTATGCGTCCGGTCAATGGAAATTATATCCGGCCGCTTCTGTGTGTGGATCGGCCGCAGATTGAGCAGTACCTGTTGGAAGAGGGGATCCGCTGGGTGGAGGACGGCACCAATCAGGAGCTGGATTATACGAGAAATCAGATCCGGCATGGATTACTTGCGCCTATGGAACAGGTCATGCCAGGCTGTGTGGCCCGCATGGCAGGAACAGCAGCAAGATTGTCGGAAGTGGAATCGTATCTGGAACAGGAACTTCACAAAGCAGAAGAACAGTATCTGCAGATGGAGAAGGACTGTATCCGAATTCGGCTGGAGGCATTTGACGAGCTGCATTCGGCCATGCAGAAGATGCTGGTGCGGCGCGCACTGGAACATCTGCCCGGAGGCCTTCGGGATGTGGAGGCATTTCATGTGGAGCAGATCTGCCTGCTGGCATATGGAAAACGGGGGAGCAGGATACTGCTGCCATCGAAGAACACAGCAGTGCTGGAATATGACGGTATTGTACTGAAGCAAGGATACGGCATCAACCGGGATGACGGTATTATTTTCTGCGGAAGGACAGGAACGTATGAATTCCAGGGAGCACGATATGAAGTGACCGTGGAAAACAGGGACAAAAATCAGGAAATTCCTGTAAATTGCTATACGAAGTGGTTTGATTATGATAAAATCAGACAAGAAGTTGTTCTGCGGACAAGACGCCCTGGAGACTATCTGTCAACCGGACCTGGGGCGCATAAGAAGCTGAAGGATTATCTGATTGACAATAAAGTTCCAAGAGAGAGCAGAGACGGGCTGACCGTTCTGGCAGACGGAAATCATATTTTGTGGGTCGTCGGTATGAGGATCAGTGAAGAATATAAGATCACAGAACAGACCAAAATAGTATTGAAAATACAACAGATAAGAGATGGAGGAATAAAGGATGGAGAAACATCATATTGAAGTAATGCTTCCGGAAGAGAAAGTTGACGCAAGAATCCGTGAGATTGGTGAGCAGATCAGCAGAGAATATGCTGGAAAGAGTGTACATCTGATCTGCATTTTAAAGGGAAGTGTATATTTTACCTGCGAACTGGCAAAAAGAATTACTGTACCGGTAACCATGGATTTCATGCAGTGTTCCAGCTATGGCGGAGACACCAAGTCCAGCGGAATCGTTCGTATTGTCAAAGATCTGGATGAGAACATTGAAGGAAAAGAAGTGATCATTATCGAGGATATCATTGATTCCGGCCGTACTCTGAGTCATCTGAAGAAGCTTCTCGGTCAGAGAAATCCGGCAAGTCTTAAGATCTGTACGCTTCTTGACAAACCGGAGCGCAGAGTCGTAGATGTGGATGTGGAGTATGTAGGATTTCAGATCGAAGATAAATTTGTAGTCGGTTACGGACTGGATTATGACCAGCAGTACCGCAATCTGCCATACATCGGTGTGGTGGAATTTGACTGACAGGAGGATAAGGAGACTTGAACAGACAGTGGAGAGGAATCGGTACTTATCTGATGGTTTTGGCACTGGTCTGCATGCTGTTGGCTTTTTTTGACGAGCAGAGACAGAACAGTGTATCATACAGCTATCCGCAGTTTACCAAAGCGGTGGAGGAAGACCAGATTCAAAGTGCCAGTATTCAGCCCAACCAGGAGACACCGACAGGTACGGTAACTTACCAGTTAAAGGACGGCACCCAGAAGGTGACTCAGATCCTGGATACAGAGAAGACCAGCGAGCTTCTGGATGACGCTGGTGTTGCTTATGATATTGCGGAAGTAAAGCAGCCGGGATTTTTTGAGACTTATGGAACAACATTGCTTTTAGGCGGTATCATGCTGTTCTATATTGTCATGACCATGAGCAGAAACAGTGGCGGTGGGAATGCCAGAATGCTGGATTTTGGAAAGAGCCGTGCACAGATGACTGCCGGTGATGATGTGAAGAAAGGCTTCCAGGATGTGGCAGGTCTGGAAGAGGAAAAAGGCGAACTGGAGGAGATCGTGGACTTCCTTCGGAACCCGGGACGCTATACGAAGGTAGGGGCGCGTATTCCAAAAGGCGTACTGTTAGTAGGCCCTCCGGGAACTGGTAAGACCCTGATCGCAAAGGCTGTTGCCGGTGAAGCAGGCGTGCCGTTTTTCAGCATTTCTGGATCTGACTTTGTGGAAATGTTTGTCGGCGTGGGAGCATCCCGTGTAAGAGATCTGTTTACTACAGCCAAGAAAAATGCGCCCTGTATCGTATTTATTGATGAAATCGATGCGGTAGCGAGACGTCGCGGTACTGGTATGGGCGGCGGACATGATGAGCGTGAGCAGACGTTGAACCAGCTCCTTGTGGAGATGGACGGATTTGGTGTTAACGAAGGCATTATCGTTATGGCAGCAACTAACCGTGTGGATATTCTAGATCCGGCGATCTTAAGACCGGGACGTTTTGACCGGAAGATTCCGGTAAGTCGTCCGGATGTGAAAGGCCGCGAGGAGATTCTGAAGGTTCATGCAAAGAATAAGCCGCTTGGAGATGATGTGGATCTGCATCAGATCGCTCAGACCACAGCCGGATTCACCGGAGCGGATCTGGAAAATCTGTTAAATGAGGCTGCTATTGTTGCAGCAAAGGACACCAGAGCGTATATCAAGCAGGAGGATATCCGTAAAGCATTTATTAAAGTAGGTATCGGCGCAGAGAAGAAGAGCCGTGTGATCTCTGAAAAAGAGAAGAAGATCACAGCATACCATGAGGCAGGACATGCGATCCTGTTCCATGTGCTGCCGGATGTGGGACCGGTCTATACGGTATCCATTATTCCGACGGGTATGGGAGCTGCCGGATATACCATGCCGCTTCCAGAGCGGGATGATATGTTCAGCACCAAAGGGAAGATGCTGCAGGATATTACGGTAGATCTTGGTGGACGTGTGGCAGAGGAACTGATCTTTGGAGATATTACGACAGGTGCATCTCAGGATATCAAGCAGGCGACTGCGCTTGCAAGAGCCATGGTGACTCAGTATGGTATGTCTGAGAGGCTGGGTCTGATCAACTATGGAAATGATGAGGACGAAGTATTTATTGGACGTGACCTGGCGCATACCAGATCCTACGGCGAGACCGTGGCCGGTGAGATCGACAGCGAAGTGAAACGGATCGTGGATGAGTGTTATGCAAATGCCAGAAAGATCATCAGCGAATATCGCCCGGTACTGGATTCCTGTGCAGCACTTTTGCTGGAAAAGGAAAAGATCACTCGAGAAGAATTTGAAGCACTTTTTGTGCAAAGTGAATAAAAATGAATTGACATTTTTGTGAACTTTGTGCAGACTTCGGCGGGGAATTGTGATACTATAATTACTGTAAAAACCCCCAATACATTATATAGTTTTGCTACACCCCATAAGAAACAAGAAATACCTTCTCCTAAAAAAGACAGCACACCCCCCGCTGTCTTTTTTGCTGTCCTTTTTTGGAAAATGGTTGTTTTAAGTGGGCAGTGGGTATATCATAAGTAATAAGAGAACATGGGAAAGGGACCATCAACTATGGAAATGACACAGCAGACATTGAACAGGGAGGCACTGTTCAGTGATCAGAGCAAATATTATCAGAGCCCCTTTGAACCGCATTGCGGAGACCGGGTGACCGTAACACTCCGTACAGCAAAAGATAATGTGGATGAAGTCTATTTTATCAGCGGAAGCAGCCGTAATCTGATGAAGAAGACAGCATCCCGGGGATTATTTGATTACTACACCTATCGGACCGCACCTTTGATGAGTACAGTCCGTTATTATTTTGAAATTGATAAAGACAATGAAAGATGTTTTTATAATACTTTGGGAGTGACTACAGATCTTCAGAATGTGTATTCCTTCAAGCTGATTCCGGGATTTTCCACGCCGGAATGGGCGAAGGGTGCAGTCATGTACCAGATCTATACCGATCGTTTCTGCAACGGTGATCTGACCAATGACGTAGAGGATCGGGAATATATATATCTGAATGAGCCGGTTCATCAGGTGAAGGACTGGGAAACTCTGCCGGAATCTATGGATGTATGGCGCTTCTATGGCGGTGATCTCCAGGGAATCTGGAATAAGCTTGATTACCTGCAGAATCTGGGCGTGGAAGTTCTCTATCTGAATCCGATCTTTGTATCTCCTTCCAACCATAAATACGACAGCCAGGACTACGATTATGTAGATCCGCATCTTGGCGTGATCGTGGAAGATGGTGGGGAGTGTCTGGCAGAAGGTGACAAGGATAACACCCATGCGACCAAGTATCAGCAGCGGGTGGTAAATAAGAAAAATCTGGAAGCCAGCAATGAATTTTTTGCAAAATTTGTCCAGGAAGTACACAACAGGGGAATGAAGATCATTCTGGATGGCGTGTTCAATCATTGTGGCTCTTTTAATAAGTGGCTGGATAAAGAACGGATCTATGAACAGTCTGAGGATTATGAAAAAGGTGCGTATGTCTCCGAAGACAGTCCGTATCGCAGTTTTTTCCGGTTCAATAATGAGCATGAATGGCCCTATAATGAGTTCTATGAAGGCTGGTGGGGGCACAACACTCTGCCGAAGCTTAATTATGAGCAGTCCCCGGAACTGAAGGAATACATTCTTAATATCGGACGAAAATGGGTCAGAGAGCCTTACAATGTAGATGGATGGCGTCTTGACGTGGCAGCTGATCTTGGTTTTACAGAAGAATACAATCACAAATTCTGGAAGGAATTCCGGGCAGCTGTGAAAGCAGAACGGCCAGATGCGCTGATCCTTGCAGAGCATTACGGAGATACCAGCCGTTGGCTGGGTGGAGATGAGTGGGATACGGTCATGAATTATGATGCGTTCATGGAGCCGATTACCTGGTTTTTGACTGGCATGGAGAAGCACAGCGAATCCCGCAGAGATGACCTCTATGGAAATGCAGAAGCATTCAAGAATTCCATGATCTACAATATGGCTCATATGCCGGGACCGTCCCTGCAGACAGCCATGAATGAGTTGTCCAACCACGATCATTCCCGGTTCCTGACCAGAACCAACCGCCGGGTGGGAAGAATGAATACATTGGGTTCTGATGCGGCATCTCAGGGGATTGATAAAGGTGTCATGAGAGAGGCTGTTGTCATGCAGATGACCTGGGTGGGAGCACCGACTGTTTATTATGGAGATGAGGCCGGCGTGTGCGGATTCACAGACCCGGATAACCGTCGGACCTATCCCTGGGGAAAAGAGGATCAGGAGCTGCTGTCCTTCCACAAGGAAGCGATCTGTATCCATAAAGACAATCCAGTACTGACGTATGGCTCCACTTGTTTCTTGTCACTGGAGCATCAGCTCTTAAGCTATGGCCGGTTTGATGAGGAAAATCAGATCGTAGTGGTAGTCAACAATTCCAGAGAAGAGCGGGAAGTGAATATTCCGGTGTGGAAAGCATCCGTTCCGCCGTTTTGTACCATGGAACGTCTGATGCTGACTCTGGAAAATGGATTCAGCACCAACGATGCGGTCTATGGAGTGCGGAATGGAATTCTGTATCTGAAGCTTCCGCCAGTCTGTTCAATGATATTGAAAACATTGTAAAGTAAGCTCCCTGTAACATTCAAAGTGGAGAGAAGGTGAAACGATGGAGAAAAAATGGTGGCATGGCAAGATTGCCTGTCAGGTCTATCCGAAAAGTTATTATGATTCCAATAGAGATGGAATTGGAGATCTCCAGGGAATTATCTCTAAACTTGATTATCTGAAAGCATTGGGCATTGATATTGTCTGGCTGTCACCGGTCTATCGTTCGCCGTTTGTAGATCAGGGATATGACATCTCTGATTATTATGAGATCGCGCCGGAGTTTGGAACCATGGAGGATTTTGATACGCTGCTTGCAGAGATGAAGAAGCGCGGCATGTATCTGGTTATGGATCTGGTGGTGAACCACTGCTCCAGCGAACATAAGTGGTTTCAGGAAGCCATCCGTAATCCAGAAGGTCCTTATGGGAAATATTTTTATTTCCGAAAAGGGAAGGATGGTCATGCGCCATCCAATTATCGCTCCTATTTTGGCGGGAGTATGTGGGAACCGGTGCCTGGCAGAGAAGACCTGTACTATTATCATGCATTTGCCAAAGAACAGCCAGATCTGAACTGGTACTGCCCGGAACTGCGGAATAAGATCTATGAGATGATCAACTGGTGGCTGGAAAAAGGAGTTGCCGGATTTCGTATTGATGCCATTATCAATATTCAGAAGGATACCACATTTCCTGATTATCCGGCGGATGGGCCGGATGGCTTATGTTCTGCGGATACCGTGGTTTCCCGTGCATCTGGCATCGGAGAGATGCTGGAGGAGCTAAAGGTGCATACCTTCCAGAAATATGATGCGTTCACCGTAGGTGAAGTATTTAACATGAAGGAAGAAGAACTTCAGGAATTTATCGGAGAACAGGGGCATTTCTCTACGATGTTTGATTTTTCCCAGCACCTGCTGACTGCAGGGGAACATGGCTGGTATGAGCAGAGACCGTTCTGCTTTGAAGCCTGGAGGGATGCATTATTTACGGCCCAGGAAAAGGCTGCATCTGTGGGATTTCTTTCAAATATTATTGAAAATCACGACGAACCGAGAGGTGCCAGCACATTCCTGCCAGACTATGCACAGAATGACGATGGAGTGAAAATGCTGGCAACAGCCAGTCTTCTGCTTCGGGGCGTGCCATTTATCTATCAGGGACAGGAAATCGGCATGCGAAACTTTAAGGCTCGGTCCATTGAGGAATTTGATGATCTGAATACGAAGGATCAGTATGAGCTGGCGCTTCGAATGGGCTGCACAGAGCAGGAGGCGCTTGTCTGCTGTAATCGCATGAGTCGCGACAATGCCAGAAGACCTATGCAGTGGAATACAGAAGACAATGCGGGATTTACCACAGGAACGCCCTGGCTGAAGGTTAATCCTGATTATACGAAGATCAATGTACAGGGACAGGAGAGCGATCCTGACTCTGTGCTCAATTATTATAGAAAGCTGACTGCCCTTCGCAAAGATCCAAGATATGTGCAGACATTTACTTATGGACGATTTGTGCCAGTACGGGAACGGATTCCGGAGCAGGTGCTGGCTTATCTTCGGGAGGATGAGCAGCAGAAGATTCTGGTGCTTGGAAACTGGAGCGAGCAGACCGTGAAGGTTTCACTGGAGAATGCTGTAAAAGAGGTACTGCTCAACAATCAGAAAGCATTCCGAATCAATGAAAAGGGCCAGGTAGAACTTCAGAGCTGTCAGGCGCTTGTGCTTTTGCTATAACTGTGTAAAAGCAGTTTGCAAAATTTTTTTAAAAAAACTTAAAAAAAGCACTTGACTTTTCAAAAGACCCGTAGTAGAATACTCATTGTTGCGAAACGAAAGCGACAATAACCCGAAAGGGTTCACATATATGCGGGTGTAGTTCAATGGTAGAACACTAGCCTTCCAAGCTAGATACGTGGGTTCGATTCCCATCACCCGCTTTACGCCGAAAGGCGTTTACATACAGTAAACAACCCGAAAGGGTTTTTATATATAGAAAGTAATCCAGAAAGGGTTTACATATATGCACGAGTGGCTCAGTGGTGGAGTATCGCCTTGCCAAGGCGAGGGTCGCGGGTTCGAATCCCGTCTCGTGCTCTGAGTTAAGAAAGAGATTTTGCTATAGCGGAATCTCTTTTTTTATGTTATCATACTGTTTCGGGTTATATATGTCATAGAGAGCGCATCGAGACAGCTTTGAAAATTATCCGGAAAAAAAGAAAAAGCCCTGGCGGGCTTAAATTTTCGAGGGAGTGGGGACTTTCTCAAGTCCCCTAAAGTGTTATGAATGAAATACTGATGTGTTCCTGTTACAAGTATTATAGTAACAGGAAAATGTGACCAAATTGTGGCGTACAAATAAAGGATTTATAAAAATCATTAAGAAGAAAGAAATAAATTATGAGGATTTTACTTACAGCAATCAATGCAAAATACATTCATTCCAATCTGGCAGTCTATAATCTGAAGGCAGTGACGGCCAAGTACGGAGATCAGATTGAGATCGCTGAGTACACGATCAATCAGCAGCCGGATGAGATCCTGGCAGATATTTATAAAAAGCAGCCGGATGTGATTGCCTTTTCTACTTATATCTGGAATCGGCGCATGGTGGGCGAACTGATTGAGGAACTGCCCAAAGTGTTGCCTCAGGCAGAAATCTGGGCGGGCGGTCCGGAAGTGTCCTATGATGCGGAAGCATTTCTTATGGAATATCCGAAAGTGCGCGGTGTCATGAGGGGAGAGGGTGAGACGGTATTTCCGGCACTTGCGTCACTATATATAGAAGGAACAGGTTCCTTTCAGACGATTGCCGGTATCACTTACCGGAATGATCAGGGAGAACTTCAGATCAATGAGGATGGTGCTCCGGCCAATATGGATGAACTTCCTTTTGTCTATGGTCACCTGGAAGATTTCTCTCATAAGATCATCTATTACGAGTCCAGCAGAGGTTGTCCGTTCCGTTGCGCGTACTGTCTGTCTTCTCTGGAGAAGAAGCTTCGATTCCGAAGCCTTGATCTGGTGAAGAAGGAACTGGGATTTTTCCTGCAGGCAAAGGTGCCTCAGGTGAAATTCCTGGATCGAACTTTTAACTGTAATCCCAGGCGGACTGTGGATCTGTGGCAGTGGATCCTGGATCACGATAATGGGATCACGAACTTCCATTTTGAAATTGCAGCGGATCTGATCACGGAAGAAGAACTGGCGATCATGGAGCAGATGCGGCCAGGGTTGATCCAGCTGGAGATTGGTGTGCAGTCTACGAATATGGAGACGGTTCATGAGATCGACCGCGTGATGGATCTTGATCTGGTCAGAAATGTGACTGCGAAGGTGAAGAGCTTTGGAAATATTCACCAGCATCTGGATCTGATCGCAGGACTTCCAGGGGAAGATCAGGAAAGCTTTCATAAATCATTTGATGATGTATTTGTCATGGAGCCGGAGCAGCTTCAGCTGGGTTTTTTAAAAGTGCTTCGGGGAACCAAGATCCATCGTATGGCACAGCAATATGGCATTGTCTGTCATGACAAGGCGCCTTATGAGGTGTTGTCAACGCCCTGGCTTCCCTATAAAGATCTGTTGCTCCTTAAAGGGGTGGAAGAGATGGTAGAGCTTTACTACAACAGCCATCAATATGAGAAGACTCTGGAAGAAATTTTGAAAAATTATGGATCGCCATTTGCATTTTTTGAGGAACTGGCGGAATTTTATGATCGAAAAGGTTACAGCAAGATCAGCCATTCACGGATGGCACGGTATGAGATCCTGCGAGAATTTATTTCTGAAAAAGACTGGGCAGATCCGGTCTACGATCAGTGTATGATCTTTGATCTGTATGCCAGAGAACGTCTGAAGAGCCGTCCGGCATTTGCAGCGGATCGGTCGCCTTATAAAGAACAGCTGCGGGAATATGAAAAGATTTATGGAAAGCAGGTGCATATTGAGATTTTCACAAGGGATAGTCAGCCGGTGTTTGTGCTGTTTGATTATGCCAGAAGAAATCCGCTGACCAACGATGCACATGTGGAGGTGCTGGGATGATCAGAGATTATATTGCAGTGGATGTGGAGACCACGGGCCTTAATCCGGCCAGAGACCGATTGCTGGAGATCGGAGCAGCACGGATCCTCAATGGAAAAGTAGAAGAGACCTACCAGACCTTTATTGATGCCGGAGTGGAAGTGCCGGAGCGGATCACAGAACTGACAGGGATCACCGATGAGATGCGATTAAGCGGTAAGCGACCAGAGCAGGCAATCCCGGAATTCCTGGAATTTTGTGGGGAGTTACCGATTCTTGGACATAATGTGTCCTTTGATTTTGGATTTTTGAAGCAGGCAGCGGTGAATCAGGGTCTGACTTTTGAACGGGAAGCTCTGGATACACTGAAGATTGCAAGAAAGCTGCTGCCAGATCTTCCGTCACGGAGACTGCCGGATCTGTGTGCCTATTATCAGGTAGATCCAGGCAATTCCCACCGGGCATTGGATGATGCGCTATCCACGCATTTTCTGCTGTGGCATATGTGGGAAGCGTTCAAAGAGACAGCTCCGGAAGAATTTACCCTTTATCCGCTGGTATATTCGGCTAAGAAGCAGAGTCCTATTGCAAAATCACAAAAAGCCTACTTGAATGATTTGCTGAAATATCATAGAATAGAAACAAATATCCGCATTGAGGATATGACGCGAAGTGAGGCTTCCCGTATGATCGATAAGATCATCCTTCAATATGGAAGGATCCCGGGGAGAGAGCGAAAGGAAAGAGAGAAGAGGATATGATGAATTTTTACGATCATAAAAACAGAAGGAAAATTGCGGCAGTCATTATTGCAATTGTGATTATTGCGATGATTCTTCCGCTTTTTACCTACGCAATGTAGGATGAGGAGGAGAGATTATGAAAAAATGGAAAGGAAGCCTTCTCCTGGCCATCTGTCTGCTTGCTATGGCAAGCTCCATGACAGTCTGCGCAGCAGGAGAGACGATTTTGAAAGGCGTCAGCATTGACAAGCTGGATGTGTCTGGCATGACCAGAGAAGAAGCACTGGCGGCGCTGGAATCTTATGAAAAAAATCTGGGCGGGCAGTCCATCAAGCTTGGAATCGGCGACAATGTGATAGAAGCAAAGCTGTCTGATCTTGGCGTAACATTTGACAATGAGGATCTGGTGGATGAGGCCATCGGAGTCGGTCATGCAGGAAATATTGTGAAGCGTTACAAAGATCAGAAGGATCTGCAGCATTCTGGCAAGACATTTCCGTTGAGCTGGCAGACTAATGAGGATACGGTCCGCACCTATGTGGAGAACAACTGCACAAAATACGACAAGAAAGCACAGAATGCATCCCTGACCCGTGAAAACGGAGCTTTTAATTTTGTGGCAGGAACGGAAGGACTGGAACTGAATGTGGATTCCGCAGTCAGAACCATTTCCGATTATCTGGAAAACAGCTGGACTTCTGACAATACGGAAGTGCTGAATCTTGAGATTCAGGTCACAGAACCGGAGGGAAGCGCAGAAGAACTGGCAAATATTAAAGATCTGCTGGGAAGCTTTACGACCAGCTTTTCTACTTCAGGTTCTAATCGTTGTAAAAATGTGAGCAGCGGTGCCAGTCATATCAATGGAACCGTTCTGTATCCGGGAGAAGAGTTCTCTGCTTATGAAACAGTTTCACCATTTACCGAGGCTAATGGTTATGCTATGGCTGGTTCCTATCTGAACGGTGAAGTTGTTGACAGTATGGGCGGTGGTATCTGTCAGGTATCCACGACTCTGTATAATGCTGTTCTGCGTGCAGAACTGAATGTGACAGAGCGTTCTCCGCATTCCATGACGGTCCATTATGTAGATCTGTCAGAAGATGCGGCAATCGCCGGAACCTATAAGGACTTTAAGTTTGTGAATTCGACAGAATATCCGATCTATATTGAGGGATATACCACATCCGATAAGAAGATCACCTTTAACATTTATGGGAAAGAGACCCGTGACAAGAACCGGACCATTTCGTTTGAGAGTCAGATGGTCAGCGAGACCCCGGCGACAACGATTCTTCAGGAAGATGCCGGACAGGGAATCGGATACAAGGCGGTCAGCAGCAAGGGAAGCTCCGGATATGTGGCAGAGCTTTATAAGATCGTGAAAGTAAATGGTGTGGAGACAGACCGTATAAAAGTTAATAAGAGTACTTATAAGGGCACTAATCGAGTGGTGACTTACGGAACAGCAGGAGATCCGACTTTATCGGAGAATCTGCGTGCAGCGATTGCCGCACAGGATGAAGCTCTGGCAGATGCCAATATAGCAGCGGCAGTACCTGCACAATAGGAGATCGTAATATGGAAATTGGTAAAGTACCGGAGAGCGTGCTGAAGCGCTCCATTTTCAAACAGATTCACACGAAGAGACCGGAGGTACTGGTGGGAGCTGGCGTGGGCGAGGACTGCGCGGCTATGGAACTGGCACCTGGAGAAGTGTTCGTATTTTCCACAGACCCGATCACCGGTACAGAGAAAAATATGGGATCACTTGCAGTCCAGATCACGGCAAATGACCTGGCAAGTGCCGGTGCAGAGCCGGTGGCAATGCTGCTGACTGTGTTGCTGCCGCCAAGCGCGGACGAACCGCTGATCCGTACCCTGATGCAGGAAGTGGATGAAGCTTGTGGTAAGCTGAATATTCAGATTATGGGCGGACATACGGAGATCACAGCGGTCGTGAATCAGCCGGTCATCTCTGTGACAGGCGTTGGAAAAGTTCAGAAAGACAAACTGGTGACTACTGGGGGAGCCCATGTGGGCGATGATATCATTGCGACGAAATGGATCGGTATCGAGGGAACTTCTATTGTTGCCAGAGAAAAAGAAGAGGAGCTGCTGAACCGTTTTTCTAGATCTTTTGTGGAGACGGTAAAATCCTTTGATCAATACCTGTCAGTAGTTCCGGAGGCTGCAGTCGCGGTGAAGCATGGCGTCAGCGCCATGCATGATGTGACAGAAGGCGGTATCTACGGAGCACTCTGGGAGATGGCAGAGGCATCCGGCATCGGTCTGGAAGTGGATCTGAAATCCATTCCCATCCGTCAGGAAACCGTAGAATTATGCGAAGCTTTTCGACTGAATCCATATCTGCTGATTTCCAGTGGTTGTATGCTGATGGCTGCGCCCGACGGACACGGGCTGGTCAGAGAGTTGGAAAAAGAAGGGATTCATGCGGCCGTGATCGGTCGTTTTGTAGAAGGAAAAGCAAAAAAAATCCTGAACGGGGAGGATACTGCCTTCCTGGAAAGACCAAAGACCGATGAATTATATAAGATATATGAGTAATCATTCAGAGCCGTGGACATGTGATTCTGAATGATCAAAGAGAGAGGGGCTTAAAATGAGAGAGAAGATTTTGACATATATTGAGCGCAACAGCCGTGTAGATTTAAAAGATCTGGCTATTATGCTGGGAACGGACGAGGCAACTATTGCAAATGAGATCGCACAGATGGAAAAAGAAGGTGTGATCTGTGGATATCACACGCTGATCGACTGGGATAAGACCAGTTCTGAGAAGGTGACCGCACTGATCGAGGTAAAAGTAACTCCACAGAGAGGACTTGGATTTGATAAGATTGCTGAGCGTATCTACAACTACCCGGAGGTAGACTGTGTCTACCTGATCTCTGGTGGATTTGACTTTATGGTTATGATCGAAGGAAAGACCATGCGCGGTGTGGCTCAGTTCGTATCTGAGAAGCTGTCTACCCAGGAGTCCGTCTTAAGTACAGCGACTCATTTCATTCTGAAAAAATATAAAGATCATGGTTCTGTCATGGTAAATCCGACCAAAGATGAAAGGATGTTGGTGACCCCATGAGAAATCCGTTAGCTGATACGATTGTAAATATTAAACCTTCAGGAATCCGTAAATTTTTTGATCTAGTCAGTGAGATGAAGGATGCGATTTCTCTGGGAGTTGGCGAGCCGGACTTTGATACACCGTGGCATATCCGCGATGAGGGTATCTACTCTCTGGAGAGAGGCCGTACCTTTTATACATCCAATGCAGGTTTGAAGGAATTGAAAGAGGAGATCGCCAATTATCTTCGACGCAGAGTTCATGTGGACTATGATGACAGACATGAGATTCTGGTGACTGTAGGCGGCAGTGAAGCCATCGATATGGCTATGCGTGTGATGCTGAATCCAGGCGAGGAAGTCCTGATCCCGCAGCCGAGTTATGTGTCCTATGAACCTTGTACCATTATGGCAGGCGGTAAGCCGGTGATCATTGAACTGAAAGCGGAAAATGAGTTCCGTCTGACACCGGAAGAGCTGCTGGAACATATTACAGACAAGACAAAACTGCTGGTATTGCCGTTCCCGAACAATCCGACCGGCGCAATCATGGAGCAGAAAGATCTGGAAGCGATTGCAAAGGTGATTATTGAGAAAGACCTGTATGTATTGTCTGATGAGATCTACAGTGAGTTGACCTATAAAGAAGACCATGTCAGTATTGCATCCATTCCTGACATGCAGGAACGCACCATCCTGATCAATGGATTTTCCAAGGCTTATGCCATGACTGGCTGGAGACTTGGTTATGCCTGTGGTCCGAGAAAGATCATTGAGCAGATGACGAAGCTTCATCAGTATGCGATCATGTGTGCGCCGACCACCAGCCAGTATGCGGCAGTAGAAGCACTTCGGAACGGTGACGACGATGTGGCAATGATGAGAGAAGCTTACAACCAGAGAAGACGGTATCTGGTACATGCTTTCAAAGAGATGGGACTGGAGTGCTTTGAGCCTTATGGCGCATTTTATATTTTCCCGTGTATCAAAGAGTTTGGGATGACTTCTGAAGAATTCGCTTCTCGTTTTCTGATGGAAGAGAAGGTGGCAGTGGTTCCAGGAACTGCATTCGGAGATTGCGGAGAAGGGTTCTTGCGTATTTCCTATGCATACTCCCTGGAGAATCTGAAAGAGGCACTGGGAAGAATGCAGAAATTTATTGACCGTCTGAGAGAAGAACAAAAGGATAAATAACATGGCTTTGAATGTAGTGCTTTATGAGCCGGAGATTCCGGCAAATACAGGAAATATTGGTCGTACCTGTATGGCAACAGGTACAAGACTCCATCTGATCGAACCGCTGGGATTTCGCCTTGGCGAAAAAGAATTACGACGTGCCGGAATGGATTACTGGGATCAGCTGGATGTGACCAGATATGCTGATTATGAAGAGTTTCTGGAGAAGAATCCTGGAGCAAAGATCTATATGGCAACGACCAAAGGACCGAGAGCTTATACGGAGGTTCATTTTGAACCGGATTGTTATCTGATGTTCGGAAAAGAGAGTGCTGGAATCCCGGAGGAGATCCTGCATGACAATAAGGAAACTTCCATGAGAATTCCCATGCTTCCGGGAACCCGTTCGCTGAACCTGTCAAACTCTGTGGCAATCGTAGTCTATGAGGCACTGCGT
Organism: Hominiventricola aquisgranensis; assembly: GCF_040096225.1. NCBI lineage: Bacteria > Bacillati > Bacillota > Clostridia > Lachnospirales > Lachnospiraceae > Hominiventricola > Hominiventricola aquisgranensis. Next base: position 87,793 of record NZ_JBBMFC010000009.1, read on the forward strand.
CAGAACGAATTTTCCAATATGGAACTGACCGGACATCTGAGAAATTACGACTGGGATTAAGTAGAAGAGGAAATGTTACGATGAAGAAGAGGCTGCTGCCAACCATAAGCAAAAGAATAGTGTGTATGCTGCTTGCGCTGGTCGTGGGCTCTTCGACCTGCATTGCTTACGCAGTCAGCGAGGAGACGCAGAATCAGATCGATCAGACCAAAAAGGAAAAGGAAGACGCCGAAAAAGCGAAGAGTGATGCAGAGAAGGCAAAGAATGACCTGAATAATGCAAAGGCGGAGACACAGAGTTATCTTAAGAATCTGGAAAAGCAGACAGGAAGCCTGAATGAACAGATTTCTGTGTTGAATAATGATATTAAAGATAAAGAAGCTGAGGTTGAAAACAAGCAGGCGGAAGTAGAAGCGGCTCAGGCGGAGCTTGATAAGCAATATGAAGATATGAAGAAGAGAATTCAGTACATGTACGAGAATGGACAGGATTCTATGGCAGCTTCCGTGACATTGTATCTGACGGCAGCACTGTCTGGCGGTATGTCAGAAATGCTGAACCAGATGGAATTCTCGGCAGATGTGATGAGCTATGACAGACAGCGCCTGCAGGATTTTCAGGAGAGTAAGGCTGCGCTGGAGGAACAGTATGCCCAGCTGTCCGATGAAAAAGAGGCTCTGGATCTGATGAAGCAGGAGACGGAAAAGAAGAAGCAGCAAGTAGCTTCTCAGCAGAAAGCAGCGGGTTCCAAGCTCAGCAGTTACAATGATATGATCGCGCAGAAAGAGGGCGAGATCAGTGATATGAATGAGTTGGTGAAGGAAAAGACACAGCTTTTGAATGAATTGATCGCGAAAGCAGCAGCGGAGGAGAAAGCGGCCCGGATCAAGGCAGCTCAGGAAGCGGCGGCTGATATGGAAGGGGTGACCATCATTGCCGGTGACCCGAAGATCTCCCGTGGAGAGATTTCATTAAGTGATTATGAGATGCTTCTTCTTGCGACCATGATCTACTGTGAGGCAGGCAACCAGGGAAGCGAAGGCCAGCTGGCTGTTGGCTATGTAATTATGAACCGTGTACGAAGTGCATTGTATCCCAATTCTCTGGAGAGTGTACTACGTCAATCCAGACAGTTTGAACCGGCAGGCTCCGGAAGATTTGATCTGGTCCTGCAGGCGGAGCAGGATGATGATATCCCCAATATTGTCACCGAATCCTGCTGGAATGCAGCACAGGCTGTTGTAAACGGAACCAGCAACGTAGGCGATTGCCTGTTCTTCCGTACCTGGGCTCCTGTGCCGTCCCTGATCACCAATCTGGAAGCAGGCGGCGTGCCATATTATATTATTAAAGATCATATCTTCTATTACTACTGGACCAGCTACAGTAAAGAGTGATGTTTGAATGGGGCAGGACAGATTGGGCAAAATATAAAAAGTACTTGACAAACATGAAATGACATTGTATATTATGTACATAACACGTGTTACTGAATTGCAGGCATGAGTGATTTTTCACTCATGCCATTTTTGTTTTTAGACAATGATAACCCGGAGGTTCTATGTTTGGATTTTTAAAGAAAAAGAAACAGCAAACGGAGATTTACGCTCCGGTAGATGGCCGGGCGATTTCTCTGGAGGAAGTCGGCGACGGTGTCTTTTCGGAAAAACTGGTCGGTGACGGCATAGCAGTGATTCCGGAAAAAGATCAGATAGTAGTTCCTGTGGACGGTGAGATAAGCTTTGTAATGGAGACAGGTCATGCCTTCGGAGTCAGAGTGCCGGATGGACCGGAGATTTTGGTTCACATCGGGATCGACACGGTGAATGAAAAGGGGGAAGGATTTCAGGTGCAGGTAAAAGCGCATCAGCCAGTGAAAGCCGGTACGCCGGCAGTGCTGGTGGATCGGGAAGCCCTCTATAAGAAGGGATACAATCTGGTAACCATGGTACTGGTACCGGAGATTGATAGTTTCGGATCCCTGCAATTTTTGAAAAAGGGGGAGGTATGTGCAGGAAAAAGTGCGGTGCTTGCATTTTAAGTTGTGTAAGAGGGGAAGAGTATGAAGATTACAAGAATTATTAATAATAATACAATTGCAACCATCGCCAATAAGAAAGAGATTATTTTAATGGGATCCGGAATTGGATTTCAGAAAAAACCGGGAGATGCGGTAGAGGTAAACCGAATCGAAAAGGTATATCAGATTCGAGATCGTTTTTTTCAGAAATATGAACAGATATTCAGACATATTGAACCGATGGTTTTTAAGTTGGTGGAGCAGATACAAAAGTATGCAGAAGATACCTTGCAATGTACTTTAAGTCCACAGTTTATATTTGCGCTGGCAGACCACATTTCTTACGCGGTAGAGCGTCAGAAGAACCAGGAGCCGATGCCGAATCTGATGCTCCAAGAGATTAAGCTTCTCTATCATAAGGAGTATCAGATAGGAAAATACGGAAAACAATTGGTGGAACAGGAAATGCATGTGGCACTTCCGGAGGATGAGGCGGGATATTTTGCCCTGCATATCGTCAATTCCAGGACAGGGGAGGCATCCGTAGATGTAAACAACATTCTAGTGTTGACAAACGGAATTCTGAAAATTCTGGAGGAAGAGCTTGGTATTTGTTGCCGGGAAGATGATTTCGAGTACAGCAGATTCCTTACACATCTAAAATTTTTGGCAAGACGTATTTTTAATCAGGAACAGGTTCAGTTTGGCATTATGGAAGACCTGTATCCGGGGCTGTTGGCCAGGGAACCAAAGCTGGAAGAGACTATCGAAAAAATTAAAAATTTCATAAGTGAGACCTTTGATTATGCCATATCAGAAGAGGAATCGGCCTATCTGGCCATGCATATTCTTCGAATCAGAGGTCAGTAGGATTGTTACTCACAGGAGGCAAGACCGTCTATCTTGAAAATACAGGGATTCAGGCTGTATGTTTCAGGACAGAAGGTCTTTTTGTTTATCAGGAGGGAAAGAAATGAAGAAAGGAAATACAATGGTATTTTTTCAGAAATTGTCAAAAGCATTTCTGACGCCGCTGTCGCTGATTGCGTCAGCGTCACTGTTAATGGGAGTCGCATCGTTTTTTACATCGGGGGATATTATTGCGGCAGCTCCTTTTTTGGGAAACACCATGATTCAGTACATCTTTAAGGTATTGCTTCAGATGGGAAGCATCGTAGTCAGTAATTTCGCGGCGCTGTACGCAGTGGCACTGCCCTTTGCGCTGGTGGATGAGGATAAGGAATACGCAGCCTTCGCGGGCTTTGTGGGATATCTGTCATTCCTGACGGGAATGGGAATGCTGGTGGATAATTTCCCGAATATCGCAGCCATGTTCCCGGGCAACGGTCTGACCACGGTCCTGGGTATCAGCACCGTAAACGCCGGTATGCTGGGAGGTATTCTGGTAGGTATTCTGACCAGTGTGCTGCACAAAAAATTCCATACGGTAAAATTCCCGATGGCGTTCTCCTTCTTTCAGGGAGTACGGTTTGTGCCGATTATCAGTGTGTTCAGCTTTATGATTCTGGGAAATCTGTTCCCCTTCGTATGGGTGTTTATTTCCCGCGGTATTAATGGACTGGCAACCATTCTGAATCAGATGGGAGTCTTTGGCCTGTGGCTGTACGGCTTTGTAGAGCGACTGCTGATTCCCACAGGTCTCCATCAGATCTGGATTTCTGTTGTACGTGATACTTCTGTGTCCGGTGTATTTGAGTTTGCTTCCGGTATCGTAGAGGGTCAGAGACCGGCCTTCATGCAGTATCTGGCAGAGGGACTTCCGTTGAATACCACTCTGCGTGAAATGGTGAAATTCTCCTATGGACCGCAGATTCCGATGATGCTGGGCGCGCTTCCGGCTATCGGACTTGCAATTTACCAGTGTGCGGACGCGGATAAGAAAAAAGCAGTAAAGCCGCTGATTCTGGCAGGTGTGACCACAGCCATGATTGCAGGTATCTCAGAACCGCTTGAATTTATCTTCCTGTTTACGGCTCCGGTTCTGTATGTGATTTATGCAGTTCTTTATGGATTAAGCTGGGTATTTATGTATCTATTCGGAAATCAGATTGGTTACGGTTCCGGAATCATTGAATTTGTTGTATTTGGACTTTTGCGTTCAGATTCTCACTGGTGGGTATGTGTTTTTGTAACCATTGGTGAATTTATCGCCAACTATGCAATTTTCCGCTGGTTTATCCTGAAATTCAACGTGAAAACTCCGGGGCGCGGAGGTGATTATGACGCATCTCTGGAAGCACTGCAGGAGGCGAATGATTCAGAGGAAGGCAGCAGCGTGGATGCAGCGACGGATCCGAAAACACTGAAAGCACTGACTATCATCAAGGGTCTGGGTGGAAAGGACAATATTGAGGAGGTAGATTCCTGTATGTCCCGTCTGCGTGTGGTATTAAGGGATGGTTCTCTGGTTGACAAGGATATTCTGAATAAAACAGGCTGCACAGCCATTCGCGTCATTGATGATCGGAACATTCAGATTATTTACGGAACGACAGTAGGTATTATTAAAGAATCTGTCAGAAAACAATTAAAGAAATAGGAGGAAATATATTATGAATAAATATTCAGTATTGATTGTAGGCGGCGGAAGTACTTATACGCCGGGCATGGTTCTGATGTTGTTAAGCCAGCTGGATCGTTTCCCGTTACGGAAAATCAAGCTTTATGACAATGATCCAGAGCGCCAGGAAGTGATTGCCAGAGCATGCGAAATCATTATCCATGAGAAAGCGCCGGATATTGAATTTTTGGCGTCCACCAATCCGGAGGAGGCGTATACAGATATCGATTTTGCCATGGCGCAGATTCGTGTAGGAAAATACGCTATGCGCGAGCTGGATGAGAAGATTCCGCTGAAATACGACGTGGTAGGGCAGGAAACCTGCGGCCCGGGCGGTATCGCTTACGGCATGCGTTCTATTGGTGGAATTCTGGAGAATCTGGACTATATGGAGAAATATTCTCCGAATGCTTGGATGCTGAACTACTCTAACCCGGCGGCGATTGTGGCTGAGGCGACCAGACGGCTGCGCCCCAATTCCAAAATTATCAATATCTGTGATATGCCCATCGAGCTGGAAAATCACATGGCGACCATACTGGGTCTGAAATCCAGAAAAGAGATGGATGTGCGGTATTTTGGACTGAATCACTTTGGATGGTGGACGGAGATTTATGATAAGGCAGGAAACGATCTGATGCCCCGTCTGAAAGAGCATGTGCGGAAGTACGGCTACGTGGAAGATGAATCTCTGTATACAGACCCGAAGCGTGACAGCTGGCACGCAACTTATCAGAAGGCCAGGGATATTCTGGAACTGGACGACGCGTATCTGCCGAATACTTATCTGAAATATTACCTGTTCCAGGATTATGTGGTGAAGCATTCGGATAAGAATTATACCCGTACGAACGAGGTTATGGATGGCCGTGAAAAAGATGTATTTACAGCATGCCGGAAAGTGGCGGAGGACGGTCACTGCCATGATGATTTGTTTGATGTGGATAATCACGCAACCTTCATTGTGGATCTGGCAACCGGAATTGCCAATAATACCCATGAAAGAATGCTGCTGATTACGGAAAATAAGGGGGCTATTGCAAACTTTGATCCGACAGCCATGGTGGAAGTGCCCTGCCTGGTAGGAAAGAACGGTATCGAGCCGCTGGCCATGGGTGAGATTCCCCAGTTCCAGAAGGGGCTGATGGAGCAGCAGGTATCGGTGGAAAAACTGGTAGTAGACGCATGGATTACCGGCTCCTACCATAAGCTGTGGCAGGCGCTGACCTTATCTAAAACCGTACCCAGCGCTACTGTGGCAAAGCAGATTCTGGATGAACTGATTGAAGCTAATAAAGGATATTGGCCGGAGCTGAAATAAGGGTATGTTTGGGAAAAAGCTGAACTGGGAATCCTTTTTTCTGGAGGTACTGGGCAGTCTGCTGGTCGCCGTGAGTATTTATAATTTTGCGGCGGCCGCAGAATTTCCCATGACCGGTTTCTCCGGAATCGCATTGATTCTGTATCGGTTGTTCCGGATTCCACTGGGTTTGTCCAATGTGCTTTTGAATATTCCGGTGGTGATTCTCTGCTTTCGGATGCTGGGAAAAGGTTTCTTTCTGCGGTCTGTACGCTGTATGGTGATTTCCTCGTTGCTGATGGACTACGTGGCTCCCATGCTTCCTGTTTTTACGGGAAATCGGATGCTGGCTGCGATATGTACCGGCGTTTTGGGCGGGGTAGGATACGCGCTGATTTATATGCAGAATTCCTCGACCGGTGGTGCGGACTTCCTGATTATGGCATTGAAGGCGAAGAAACCATATCTGCCTTTGGGCAATATTACCTTCCTTTTCGCGGTCAGCGTCATTGGCGCTACCTGGCTGATCTTCGGGGATACAGAAGGCGTTATCTACGGACTGATTATCAATTATCTGGCCGGAGCAGTGATTAATAAGACCATGTACGGAAGAAATGCTGGGAAAATGACCATGATTATCACAAAGGATGGCAAAAAGATTTCGGATGGAATCGAGGATTGTTGCCACAGAGGTTCTACGATTATTCCTGTTATGGGCGGATACCAGCAGGAGAAAAAATACGCGGTGCTCTGTGTCTGCAATAATAAACAGATGTTTGAAATTACGGAGTTGGTAAAAAGGCTGGATCCGGAATCCTTTATGATTATCTGGGAGTCAAATGAAGTACACGGGGACGGTTTTAAAGCATTAACAATTGGAGAGAAATGATAAGGTCAATTGTAAAAGCTAGTACTATTTTGTAAGACTAAATTCCACCTTGTGGAAGTAAATTCTATGGGGTGGATTTTTTGTGCAGGAAAAAATTGAAAAAAACGAAATTTATTGTTGACAAAAGTGAAAAGGTGCGATATACTAAACGAGTTCGATGCGAACGATACAAAAACAAAACATATCGATGCGTGGCTCAGCTTGGTAGAGCGCTGCGTTCGGGACGCAGAGGTCGCAGGTTCAAATCCTGTCGCATCGACTCCTTGGCAGGGGCGCCGTTGTTCTTGAGTTAATAAGAACAGCGGTCTTTTTTTGCTTTTAAAGAAAAGGAATATGCTAGAAGGTTCAAAACATAGGGCTCATGGGAAAATTGACAGATTGAGAACTGTGTGCCAATATAACAATTAGAAAGGGTGCTACCTACCGATAGACGGTCTGTCCCCTATAAGTCAATTATTAAAAATAACTGCTTTGTTTGGACACAGGGCGGTTATTTTTTTATGCGTTCATCTTTAGATGTAATAAAACTGTTGACAACTATAATTGTAATGTGATATATTACAACGCGAAGAGAACAAGAATGCATTCATGAATATTATGCGAAGGAGATTTTTGTGCAGATTTCAACAAAATTTACCATTGCCGTTCATCTGCTGACTGCAGTGGCGTATTTTTCAGAGAGCCAGAAGGTGACCAGCGATTTCCTTGCTGGAAGTATCGGAAGTAACCCGGTGATCATCCGTAATATTATGGGACAGTTAAAGGAAGCAGGGCTGATTGATATTAAGCGTGGACCGGGCGGTGTCACGTTGGAGAAAAAGCTCACAGATATTTCGTTTCTGGATATTTATAAAGCAGTGGAGACCAACAGCGAGGAAGTGCTGTTCCGTTTCCATGAGAATCCAAATCCTCTCTGTCCAATCGGCAGAACGATTCACAAGAGCCTTGATGGAGCACTGGAAGAGATTCAGAAGAACTTTGAAGTAGAACTTAGTAAATGGACACTGGCAGATGTCTATGAAAACAGCCTGGAAGAGCTGAGAAAGGAAAAGCAAAATGAATGAGAAAGCACGTAAATATATTGATTTATTCCGGAAAGTAAAGATTGCGACCGCAGCGACAGTAGATGAAAAGGGACACCCACAGGCCCGTATCATTAATGTGATGCTGGCAGAAGTGCATTACAGAAGGTCAGCCATATACGATCGCATGGAATCACTGCCTGCAATGTGGTCTGTGCGCAAAGGTTTGCCCGGCAGATGCGGTAAAACGCCTGCATAAGTGATGCCATGAGTGTGATCAAAGAAATCTTAACTTTATATGTGGAGCGGGCAGACTGGTTCGCGGAACTTCTGCTGGGACATATCGCACTGGCACTGACGGCTATTGTGCTGTCCGGGACCATCGGGCTGCTGGTCGGGGTTCTGATCTCGGAACATCAGCGGATCGCATCGCCGATCATGGGAGTCTGTAATGTGCTCTACACGATCCCGTCTATTTCCCTGCTGGGAATCCTGATTCCATTTACAGGAATCGGAAACCGAACTGCAGTCATTGCGTTGGTGCTTTATGGCATCATGCCGATGGTGCGAAATACCTATGCCGGATTGACCTCGTTGGATCCTGATATCATCGAGGCGGCTGTGGGAATGGGAAGCACAAAATTACAGACGCTTCTGCGGGTGAAATTGCCTATGGCGGCAGGCGTGATTGTGGCAGGTGTGAGAAATATGGTAGTCATGACCATCTCTGTGGCCGGAATTGCTTCTTTTGTGGGAGCAGGAGGTCTTGGTGTGGCGATCTACCGCGGAATCACGATCTATAATCCAGCTATGACAGCAGCTGGAAGTATTCTGATCGCATTGCTGGCGATCATCTGTGATCTTGCCCTTGGGGCATTGGAACAATATGAAAAGAAGAAAGGAAGCTGAAAAAATGAAACAGTATAAACGTTTACTTGCAGCAGGACTGATGGTGGTTATGATTGCTTCCCTGACTGGCTGTGCAACCAACAATAAAACCGATGAGACGGTAGCCGAGAATATAGAGTCCGTAACTGAGACTACAGATGCATCTACAACCGGAACTGCAGATGCAGGAGTCGTTCACATTGCGACTAAGCCCATGACTGAACAGTTTATCTTAGGAGAGATGCTTTCCATGCTTATCGAGCAGGCAGGATACAAGACTGAGATCACAAAAGGCGTGGGTGGTGGAACCAATAATATTCAGCCTGCCATGGAGAGCGGTGAGTTTGATCTTTATCCGGAGTACACTTCCAGCGGATGGGTGCTGGTGCTGAATCACGAGGCAGAAGGTGTGGATGATGATGCAATGTTTGAAGATCTTAAGAAAGAATACGAAGAGAACTTCGATATGACCTGGATCGGAAAATATGGATTTAACAATACCTTTACCGTGGCTGTCCGTGGTGATGTGGCTGACAAATACAATTTGAAGACTACCAGCGATCTGGCAGCAGTGGCAGGGGATATGACCTTTGGCGGAAACCCGGATTATATCGAGAGACAGGATGGATTCCCGATTCTTTGTGAGACTTATGGACTGAACTTCAAGAAGGTTATGGACATTGATATCGGACTGAAATATCAGGCGCTTGCCAGCGGAGATATCGATGTGACCAATGCATTTACTACAGATGCACAGCTTGCCAATCCGGACAACAACGTAGTGACACTGGAGGATGATAAACATCTTCAGGTAAACTATTTTTGCTCTACCGTTGTAAGAAATGATGCGCTGGAGCGTTTCCCGGGACTGAAAGAGGTACTTATGCAGATGGATGGTATCTTGAGTGATACCGAGATGGCACAGCTTAACTATCAGGTGGAAGTAGAAGGAAAAGATGAGCAGGATGTAGCTCGTGCGTACCTGACAGAGAAAGGATTACTGGAGGAAGAATGATGGGACAGCCGATCATTCAGTTTGAGCATATTTCAAAAGCATTTGCCGGTCAGCCGGTTCTTCGGGATCTTTCGTTGAGTATTGAGAAGGGAGAGTTTGTGACTGTCATCGGTCGCTCCGGCTGTGGCAAAACCACACTTCTCCGTCTGATCAATTGTCTGATCACGCCGGATCAGGGGTGTGTGATGGTTCAGGGACAGGACGTGGCGCAGACAGATCCCATTGCCCTGCGGCGTCGGATCGGCTATGCTATTCAAAGTGTGGGATTGTTTCCGCATATGACCGTAGAGAAAAATATTGCCTATGTGCCGTCTATTTCCGGTATGGACCAATGGAAGGGCAAGAATCGTCGGAAGCTGGCGGAAGAACTGCTGGTGCAGGTAGGACTGGATCCAATACTTGCAGGTCGTTATCCAAGAACGTTGTCCGGTGGACAGCGTCAGCGTGTCGGAATTGCCAGAGCACTGGCAGCGAGACCGGAGATCCTTCTGATGGATGAACCTTTTGGGGCTGTGGATGAGATCACCCGCGGACAGCTTCAGCAGGAGATCCGTCGGATTCATGAAGACCGTGGAATCACAATCCTCTTTGTCACACATGATATTGAAGAGGCATTGAAGCTTGGAAGCCGTGTGTTGATTCTTGATCAGGGAAAGATTGAACAGTATGCAGCTCCTGAAGAGATTCTGCAGAATCCGGCCACGGAGTTTGTAAAGCAGTTGGTAAGTTCTTGCAGATGACAAAGAGATAAGATTATGATAGAAATAAAGGGATGCTACCAGGAAAAATCCAGACAGCATCCCTTTTGGTTAAAATAAGTTTTTGCTTTACACTTCTATATAATACAGACAAATATCATCATATTCCCCACTCTTCAGACGGAAACCGCCTGGAACAGTTCCCAGAAGATGGAAGCCGATGCGCTCATACAGATGTCTGGCGTGAATATTGGATTTTACGACTGCATTGAACTGGAGGATCTTGTATCTGGCAATGTGCGCCTGCGCTGCGAAGAAAAGGTACTGTCAAAGTGTAGAAAATCATGGAAAACAGGGCGTTTTTTGCAAAAAACAGTTGTTTTCCAATGATATTGCACGTATAATCAAAAGATAGTCGTGCGTAAATTGATAAACAAACGAGGAGATAGAGTGATGAAAAAAGTTGTGAAATTTGGAGGAAGCTCTCTGGCAAGTGCAGGTCAGTTTCAGAAGGTTGGCGACATTATCCGTGCAGATGAGACCCGTCGTTATGTGGTACCGTCCGCGCCTGGAAAACGATTCAACGGAGACACGAAGGTGACGGATATGCTGTATCGCTGCTATTATTCTGCAGCAAACGGCGAGGATTTCAGCGGCCAGCTCAAGCAGATTAAGGCTCGCTACAATGAGATCATCGGCGGTCTGAATCTGAAACTTTCACTGGATCATGAATTTGAAGTGATCGCAAAGCAGTTTGAGGAAAAAGCAGGAAGTGATTATGCAGCATCCCGTGGTGAGTACTTGAATGGCATTATTATGGCAAATTATCTGGGATTCCCGTTTGTGGATTCCGCAGAGGTGATCCGCTTTGATAAACACGGTGAATTTGACGCAGACACCACTAACAAGCTGATGGAGAAAAAGCTTGCAGAGCTGGAAAAGGCAGTTATTCCGGGATTCTATGGTGCTTATGCAGATGGCAAGATCAAGACATTTTCCAGAGGTGGATCTGATATTACCGGTTCCATCGTTGCAAAAGCAGTAAAAGCAGATCTCTATGAGAACTGGACAGATGTATCAGGATTTCTGGTGACCGACCCGCGTCTGATCGAGAACCCGGAGACCATTGATGTAATTACATACCGTGAGCTTCGTGAGCTTTCCTATATGGGAGCTACTGTTCTTCATGAGGATGCGATCTTCCCGGTACGCAAAGCGGGTATTCCGATCAACATCCGTAATACCAACAAGCCGGAAGATAAAGGAACCATGATCGTGGCAAGTACCTGCCACAAACCGGTCTATACCATTACTGGTATTGCAGGTAAAAAAGGCTTTGTAGCTGTCAATATTGAAAAAGATATGATGAACTCCGAGATCGGCTTTGGCCGCAAAGTTCTGGAAGAGTTTGAAAAACAGGGCATTTCTTTTGAACATATGCCGTCGGGTATCGATACTATGAGTATCATTGTTCACCAGGACGAGTTCGAAGAGCATGAGCAGAAAGTGCTGGCTGGCATTCAGAGAGCTGTTCATCCGGATGTGCTGGAAGTAGAAGGTGATCTGGCACTGGTAGCAGTTGTAGGACGTGCCATGAAATCCAATCGTGGAACGGCTGCACGTATCTTCGCAGCACTGGCACATGCCAATGTGAACGTAAAGATGATCGACCAGGGATCCAGTGAGTGGAACGTTATTGTCGGTGTACGTAACGAAGATTTTGAAAAAGCGATCAAGGCTATTTACGATATTTTTGTAACCACACAGTTATAAAAAGCTAAAGAATCCTTAAAATTCTGTGAAGTCCGTCTTTTCACGGAAAATGTGTGATATACTTTTTAGGTAAAACATGCAGAAATGAAGGGAAGAGAATGGTAACAAGGGAAGAATTTTATGTTGATTCAGTAGATGAAATTCATATGATACACGGTTTCCGCTGGTACAATACAGATAAGGCTTACAAGGGTGTGATCCAGGTTGTACACGGAATGCTGGAATATATTGAGAGATATGATGAGTTTGCCAGGGCCATGGCAGAGAATGGTTACTTTGTGATCGGACACGATCATCTTGGACATGGAGATTCCGTGAAAGATTCCGAAGAACTTGGGTATGTAGGAGAACAGGGAGCAGTTCTGTGGCTTCGGGATATGGAACAGATCCGTCGTATGGCAGTCTCCTATGCACCGAAGGTTCCTTATATTATGCTGGGACACAGCATGGGATCTTATCTGGTGCGCAGATATCTGATCTATCATGGCAACCGGGTAGATGGAGCAGTGATTATGGGGACTGGCCAGCAGAATCCGCTGCTGGTGAAGACAGGGCTTCTTGTCACATATCTTGATATGATGCGGATCGGTCCCAAAGGGCATAGCAAGTTTCTGGATCAGATGACCTGTTCAGGGTTTGTCCGGAAATTCCCGGATAACCGGAAGACAGGAAGCTGGGTCAGCCGGGATCCGCAGGTGCTGATCCACACACTTCAGGATCCGCTGATGAATTTTGGATTTACATTGAATGCTTACGAGGCGCTTCTGCGTACGATCGAAGAAGCAACGGATTCAAGACGGGTGGTGAAGATGCCGCGGGATCTGCCGATTCTGATCCTGTCAGGAGATGAAGATCCGGTAGGTGGCAATGGAAAAGGTGTCCGTCGTTTTGAAAAAATGTTAAAAAGAGCAGGTATGAAGAATGTCACCTGCATGCTTTACCCGCATGCAAGACATGAACTGCTCAATGACCTGGATAAGGAACAGGTCTTACATGATATCGAACATTGGTGTGATACCATTGAACGAAGAAACAGGAGGTAAACATGAGAAAATGGTTTGGAATGCTGCTGATGTCCATGCTTCTGATGGCAGGATGTATGCAGGTGTCCGCAGCTGAGAGTGGTGTGCTGGCACTGGGGGCGAATCTGTCAGATTCACAGAAAGCAGAAGTCTATGCACAGATGGGGATCACGGCAGAACAGGCTGCTTCTTATCAGACGATCTATATAACCAATGATATGGAGCATCAGTATCTGGATGCATCTCTGGGAGCATCGGTGGTTGGAACTCATTCTCTGTCTTCTGTACTGCTGATCCCGCAGGAGAGTGGTGCAGGACTCAACGTAGAAACGCATAACATTAACTACTGCACGATCTCCATGTATCGGAATGCGTTGCTGACTGCAGGTGTGGAAGATGCCAAGGTGATCGTGGCAGCACCAAGTCCTATGAGTGGTACGGCAGCACTTGTTGGTGCGGTAAAAGCGTATGAGACTTACAGCGGTACAACCGTCAGCGATTCTGTGCTGGAGACTGCGGCTGATGAGCTGGTGTTGACTGGTCAGCTTAGTGAGGATCTGGATTCCGAGAAGATCTCTGATCTGATCGCATATCTGAAGCAGCAGATCGCAGAGAACCATCTGGATGACCCGGACAAGCTGGCAGATCTGGTGCGTCAGGCAGCTGAGGAGATGGGAATTACTCTGACAGATGAACAGGTATCCCAGATCGTAGATCTGCTTTTGAAGCTGAGCAAGCTGGATATTGATCCGGACAAGCTGGCGAAGCAGGCAAAGGAGCTTTATAATAAGCTGGAATCTCTGGGAATCACTGTGGATAAGGAAAAAGTAGGAAATTTCATTACGAACTTCGTATCTTCCATCTGGGAACTGATCCAGAGCTTTTTGAATCAATAGGTAAATGAATGTATAAGAAAAGGACTGCATTGCAGTCCTTTTCTTGACAGGGCTCAGGTTAATCTTCTTCAATTACCTGAAATTCCAGATAGTCGAAATCAATCTCTTCCACAAAGCTGTCCTGGTGAAATCGGGTCTTGGCGTGATGTTGAAAATCCCGGATGTTGGACTCCAGCCAGATAGGCTTCCCAAGGTCAAAGGTGTAACACATCTCTTCCAATGCCCGCATAACCTTATGAGTTCTTGTATCATCACTGTCATCACAGACAACAGTATCTCTTAACATATGATTATCTTTAAAAATTTTTCCCCATACGCGAAACATATTTGTCCTCCTGCGTGCTGTCGTTGGCGTTCTTGTTTTTCAGTATAAGGGTTTCTGGTTGGAAAGTAAAGAAATGATTTTCATAAGAACAACTAATAAAATTCCATTGATAAAATGAAAAATTTATGAATAACTTACAAAAAGTGACAAAAAAAGCAGATAACATATGATATAATAAAGTATTGTGAGACGGTAAGAGAAGGAAAATAATATCAGGGGAGAAATCATAATATGGCAGTAGAAATGAGTATTCAGGAATACATAAGAGAACGCTCGGACAGAGATGGGTTCGAGACAGCCATGTTTATCTATCAGTCAGCGTTGACGCAGATGGGAAGCCGGATTGAGGTGCTGAACAGCGAACTGAACCATATGCACTCATACAATCCGATTGAGTATGTGAAGAGCCGCCTGAAGACACCGGAAAGCATTATGAAAAAGCTGCGGAAAAATGGACATAATCTGAATATTGAGGATATGATCGAGTATGTCAATGATATTGCAGGAATCCGCATTACCTGTTCGTTTTTCTCAGAAATCTATTTTGTGGCAGATATGATCGCACGGCAGGATAATCTGGAAGTGATCAGCATTAAGGATTATATCAGCCAGCCAAAGGAAAGCGGCTACAAGAGTTATCATATGCTTTTGTCCATTCCGGTAGCGTTAGGAGACGCCAAGGTTCCAACCAAAGTAGAACTTCAGATCAGAACCATGGCCATGGATTTCTGGGCAAGTCTGGAGCATAAGATCTACTACAAATATGAAGGAAATGCACCGGATTATTTTGAACGGGAGCTGCAGGAGTGCTCATCGATCATCTCCCGGCTGGATGCCAAGATGATGACATTGAATGAAGCAATGAAGCGGATCGAAGGAGATCCGGGGCTGTAGATCAAAAGACAGCGCAGATCAGGTAAAACTGACAGCGCTGTCTTTTGTGTTCCCACCCATATATAAACCCTGTTAAAATATTCTGTAAAAATGAGGAGTGCCCCGGCAATACGGATGCCGGGGCTATTATGAAAAAAATTACCTGTATGTCGTTTGTTAATTGTTTGTTTCCTTTGATTTATCTAAAGTATACCAATCAATTATGAATAAATTATGAACAAAATTTAAATATTATGTGAAACTGCATAAAAAATCACGGAATCAAAGATGACAAATGTGCAAAATACATAATGCATATGTCGTTTGGTTGTAAATAAAACAGGAACGTGCTAAAATAAAGTCAGTATATTTGGTATAGGATAAATATAATAGGAGAATAGTGGATTATGTCAACAGACACAGCACCAATCTATGTGATTGGCCATAAGAATCCGGATACGGATTCCATCTGTTCTGCGATCGCGTATGCAGAACTGAAAAATCTGCTGCATGGGGGTGGATATGTGGCAGCCCGTGCAGGTCAGATCAACCAGGAAACCCAGTATGTCATGAACTTTTTTCAGACACAGCCACCTATCTATGTATCGGATGTGATGACGGATGTCAGCGATATTGAGATTCGTAAGACGCAGGGTGTGTCCGGTCAGATTTCCCTGAAAAAAGCATGGAATATGATGCGGGCACTGGGAGTTGTTACCCTGCCGATCACAGATAATCAGAGATTGCAGGGATTGATTACCATCGGTGATATTGCAAATGCGTACATGGATGTGTACGACAACTGTATTCTTTCTGTAGCGAAGACTCCGTACAAAAACATTCTGGAGACACTGGATGCAGAGTTACTGATCGGTGAACCGGATGCAGTATTTGATAAGGGCGAAGTGGTCATTGCAGCAGCCAACCCGGACGTAATGGAGGATTACATCCATCAAGGAGATATGGTCATTCTTGGAAACCGTTACGAATCCCAGCTTTGTGCCATCGAGATGAATGCTGCATGCATCATTGTCTGCATGGGAGCAAAGGTATCTAAGACGATCCAGAAGCTGGCGCAGGAGCATAACTGTAGTATCATTGTGACACCGCATGATACATTTACTATTGCACGTATGATCAATCAGAGTATGCCGATCTCTCATTTCATGAAAAAAGATGGACTGGTTACGTTTAAGGTAACAGAGAAGACAGAAGATATCCGCGGCATCATGGGACAGAAACGGTACCGCGATTTCCCAATCCTGGATCAGGATGGCAATTATATCGGTATGATCTCCCGCCGGAACCTGTTGAATCTGCGTAAAAAACGGGTGATCCTGGTAGATCACAACGAGGCAAGCCAGACGGTTGACGGTATTGCTTATGCAGATATTCTGGAGATTATCGATCATCACCGGATCGGAACTCTGGAGACATTGGAACCGGTTTATTTCCGCAATCAGCCGGTAGGCTGTACGGCAACAATCGTATATCAGATGTATCAGGAAAACAGAGTGCAGATTCCGAAGAATATTGCAGGTCTTCTGATGGCAGCGATCATTTCCGATACGTTGATGTTCCGTTCCCCAACCTGTACATCTATTGACCGGGCGGCTGCAGAGAAACTGTCAGAGATCTGCGGTGTGGAGATTGAAGAGTTTGCCATCGACATGTTCAGCGCAGGCAGTGATATGAGTTCCCGTACACCGAAGGAGATCTTCAACCAGGATAAGAAGAAATTCCAGGTGGGTGACCACGGGTTTATGGTATCTCAGATCAACAGCATGAATGCTATCGAGCTGGAGGAGATCAAGGAGAAGCTCATCCCATATCTGGAAGAAAAGTTCGATGGTCTTGGCGTGGAGATGTGCTACGTCATGCTGACCAATATTGTAAAGGAAGACACAGAACTGCTTTGCTTTGGCGAGAAAGCAAGAGAAGTGATCCTGAGTGCATTTCAGCTTCCTTCGGATATGGAAGATATCGTTCTGAAGGGTCTTGTGTCCCGTAAGAAACAGCTAATTCCAAGTATTGTAACTGTACTTCAACAGATGTAAATAAGAAAATTTCAAAACAGGCTATCCTATGGATAGCCTGTTCAGACTGTAGACAAAGTGGTGTTTGACCGTTAGGCCAGGCACCACTTTTCTCTTGCGTTTATTTTATTCAGTAAAA